>NZ_JAVJRX010000115.1:0-27653 GCF_040219735.1 Coleofasciculus sp. G1-WW12-02
CGAATATTGGACAGCAAGAGCTTTAGCCATTTCTTCCCATATTTCAAGTCGTTTTGATGGACTTAGGCGCTACAGTCCTTGTCTGTTAAGCTTTATGAGTCCTGAAAGCTGATAGTTTAGCATACTAAGTCCGGAAGAACCAAATTCATAAGCCAAAAATCCTAGGAAACAATCGGCAAACCAGCTAAAGCCATGGCAATTTCCTGGTCACTATACTCGCTATCACATAATCGTCCCGCGTGATAATCAATGTAAGATTGCATGTCAAAATGACCGTGACCACATAAATTAAATAAAATCGTGCGGCTAATCCCTTCTTCCTTACAGCGTAAGGCTTCGTCAATTGCCCCTTTAACCGCGTGGTTGGCTTCCGGTGCGGGTAAAATCCCTTCAGCACGGGCAAACATGACCCCCGCTGCAAAACAATTTAATTGGGGATAGGCACGAGGTTCAATTAACCCTAATTCAACTAAATGACTGATTAGAGGACTCATTCCGTGATAGCGTAATCCACCTGCGTGAATCCCTGGCGGCACAAACGAACTGCCTAATGTGTGCATTTTAACCAAGGGGGTTAGATGAGCCGTATCGCCAAAATCATAGGCGTATTTTCCTTTGGTTAAGGTTGGACAAGCGGTGGGTTCTACGGCGACAAATCGAGTCGTTTCTTGCTTACCCCGTAACTTGTCACCCAGAAAAGGAAAGGCAATTCCAGCAAAGTTGCTCCCCCCACCTGTACAAGCGACAATAATATCCGGATAATCCCCTGCCATTTCTAATTGGGTTTGTGCCTCTAACCCAATCACCGTTTGATGTAAAAGAACGTGATTTAGAACGCTACCTAAGGCATAGTTAGTGTTTTTATTCCCTAACGCTACCTCCACCGCTTCACCGATCGCAATCCCTAAACTGCCTGTACTATGGGGATTATCTGCCAGAATCGAGCGTCCAGCTTGGGTTTCATTGCTGGGACTAGGGATGACTTTGGCACCATAAGCTTCCATTAAAGCGCGTCGATAGGGCTTTTGTTGGGCGCTGACTTTCACCATATAAACCACAACCTCTAAGTCAAACAGCGCCCCAGCAAAGGCTAAGGCTGAACCCCATTGTCCCGCCCCGGTTTCTGTGGTTAAACATTTAATTCCAGCCTCTTTGTTATAGTACGCTTGGGCAACGGCGGTGTTAGGTTTATGACTTCCGGCTGGACTAACGCCTTCATATTTATAGTAGATTTTGGCAGGTGTATCCAGGTGTTTCTCTAAGCGTCTGGCACGATAAAGCGGAGTGGGACGCCATTGACGATAAATTGATTGTACAGGCTCAGGAATTTCTATTTCCGGTTCGGTGCTGATTTCTTGTTCAATTAATGCCATCGGGAACAGCGGTTCCAAGTCAGCCGGCGTAATCGGTTGACCGGTGACGGGATTGAGAACTCCTGGTAAGGGTGTGGGTAAATCCGCTTGGATGTTGTACCAAGCTTTGGGCATTTGGCTTTCGGACAGGGTATATTTAATCTGCATATTAGGAGATTAGGGCTTAGTCAAATCGTAATGGCTGAGATTTATCTTATATAGCATTTTCAATTAAGATGTGAAACTAGGATTGAGGGAGGAATGGAACAGGGAACAGTAAGGATTCAATCGGATACTATATGAGATGGCTATTTTCGGGATTAAATGAGCAACAAGTTGACGAGTCCATTCCCTCGGTTCACCCGGCTTGGTTGTTAGCCTGGGGGCAATTTCGCGCTGAACCGCCAGATTGTACATTCTTGATTCCCAACCAGTTAGCGGTAAGTCTGATTCAACCCGCTTTTAGCCCTCAAGGAGACTATGGGGTAGTTGGGGATATCTGGTTAAGTAATTCTGTCAGATTGTTGCAACAAGTAGGAATTGCACCTAGGGATTGGCGGGGAACAGATCAAGCATTGGTGGCGCTACTGTGGGAACGTTGGGGACAGGATTGTTTAGATTACCTGGAAGGGGTATTTGGGCTAGCGATTTGGCATCAGCCGAGTCAGAGGTTGTGGTTGGTGCGCGATCGCGTCGGCGGTAGGACGTTATATTATACGACTGTGGGTTCCTCTTGCTGGATTGCGCCTCGGTTGAGAACCCTGCGCCCCCACCATTCAGCCGACTTGGATTTAGTGGCGTTGCGGGATTATTTAGGTTGTGCATTTGTCCCCGGAGAACGCACACTTTGGCAACAGGTGCGGGAATTGCGCCCAGGTACGGTGTTACAGTTACCCGATGGACAGCCAGAACCTTACTGGCAACCTCAAGAGGAAATTACCCATCCTCAGCACAGTTTAGCATGGCACGCTCAACAGTTGCGATCGCGCCTCGATCAGGTGGTTCAGGAATACTTACCCAATACTGAACCTGTGGGGGTTTATTTATCGGGGGGATTGGATTCGAGTTGCATCACTGCACTCACGGCTAAATTTCATCCCCATCCAGTTCATACCTACTCGATTCATTTTGGCGCAGATTGTCCCAATGAATTAGAATTCTCCGATTTAGTTGCCCAACATTGCCACACCCAGCACCACATCTTAGAAATTACTCCAGAACAGATGTGGGGTCAATTACCGATAACTATGGCACAGTTGGATGATCCGATTGGTGATCCGTTAACGGTTCCCAATTATTTATTAGCGCAACTAGCGAAAGAAGCGGTTACGATTATTCTCAATGGCGAAGGGGGAGATCCCTGTTTTGGTGGTCCGAAAAATCAGCCGATGTTGCTTAACCAGTTATACGGTTCTCCGGATAATAACCCTAATTTAGTTTCTGCTTATCTCAACTCTTTTAAAAAATGCGCTGCTGATTTGCCGAGGTTATTGAATCCAGAGATATGGGATTCGGTTAAAACCACGCCATCTGTCTTTGAGGCGGACTTATTTTCATCGGCGCAATATCTGAATCGGTTAATGGGACTCAATATTAAATTTAAAGGCGCGGATCATATTTTAACCAAGGTGAATAATCTGACTCGTGCTGCTGGATTAGAAGGGCGTTCTCCCTTATTTGACCAGCGAATTGTGCAGATGGCAATGGAAACTCCGCCGGAATATAAGCTGGCGGGAAATCAGGAGAAAGCTGTTCTCAAGCAAGCCGTTGCGGATATCTTACCAGGGGCAATTATTCAGCGTCCCAAAAGCGGGATGATGGTGCCGGTGCAGTTTTGGTTTCGTCACTATTGGCAACGACAAACCAAGGCATTATTGTTGTCTAAAAAATCTGCGATCGCGCCTTATTTAAATCAGGCAGTAATTCGCGATTGGATTGAGTATCGTGGGGATACCTGGAACCGTTATGGGGTGAAACTTTGGTTATTGGTGAGTTTGGAATATTGGCTTAATTGTTGATTTAAATGGGTGACATCGAAATTATATTTTTTAACGCAGAGGACGCAGAGGTTTACGCAGAGGGGCGCAGAGGGAGTTAAGGGTTGAGGAGGCAAAAACCAAAACCTAATACCTAAAATTTACCTTTAAAGTGGGAGCTTTGATTATACTTTTTAACCAAAACTGTCGGAGGAAACCAAATAAACATCACTACTACTACTATCATTCTCAACGTCTATAAATACTGAATCTCTCCCCCCTGTACTAATTTGACTCTGATTAATTCCTTGAGTCACTATCTGTAATAGCCGTTGCGGTGTAAATGATTCCAACTCGACAAAATTACCGGATTCTAACCATGCTAGTTCCTCAGCCGATAACTCTCGCCGTATCTCTACCCCTAATTGTCTCGCCTGTTCTGCTGATTCTGGGGAAGATTCAATAAAAAGATTGCGACTATTTAAGACATGACGCGGAAGTAATCCTAAATCATAAATAGTGACGGTACTCTCAGCAAACCAGTAAGAACTCGTTCGCAAGTTATGAATCAAAGTGACACCGTGGGGACTAGCATTGTGAAGGGCGTAAACCTTTAATTCGGGATTGCGTCGCAGCATCTCTAATACCGTTGAAAAAATGCCTTGAGGATACCCCGTAATACTTAGCACCGCACAGTTATTTTCAAAGTGAAAATTATTAGCAATCAGCAGTTGAGCAATAGTAGCACTATCACAAATGACAACTCGGTCAAAACTATAGACGGTGATATCCGGATTAACCGATGTGGGTAAACGTTCCTGATTTGGAGAGGGTAAAAGTGGCTCAACTGTGCCATTAATTTGTTGCCAACGTTCTAACCAACCTTGGAATTTATGTAGTGTCATCGAAAAGGTTTGGACTAATGTGCTTTGGCGACGCAACTGACGAATTCCTAAATACAAAGATAACATACCGACAATAATAGTTATCGCGAATTGAAAAAAAATCAGCCAGCTTTCTCCACTACTATCTAGGGTAGAGCCAAACAAGGAAAATACACCAAAGCCAAGCAGAAATCCACCAATAAGTTGTAAATATCTAGTATTGCGATTGCGGACTCTTCCGGGCGTATGGGCAGAGTTACTGATTCGGTAACAGGCAAAAATTAAGAGCGGGATTCCGATGTAAGGAATAATAACACTCAGAACTAAGGCAAAGATTTGCAGAGCAACATTGTTGATTTTGCGTTTTAATCGCTTGTCGATGAGGTAGTATAATTGTTGAGGGGTAAAGTATAGACTCCCGTTGACTGATAAATCAGAGATAGCTTTAGCAAAAAATGGATCAGTGAATTTTGGCTTACCCATCGTCGTGGGTTCAAAGACAAAAGGATGTCTGCAATTTTTACATCGCCCTTGATTGGCGGTGCGGTCTTTGAGATTATTGTCAGTTTGACATTGAATACATTTCATGATCAGCGATTTTTATTTAAAATTATTTCGGTAATTTGCTAAACAATTCACTCACATACTCTCCATTCCTCTGCGTACCTCTGCGTCAACCTCTGCGTACCTCTGCGTTAAAAAAATATAATTTTGAGGTTTACTAAGGTGTACATTAAGTAAAGGGCGCACGTCAGTTCGCCCCTACGCACCTGTGAAATTAAGCAAATACCTGATTATTTAATAAAATACTATAATCTTCCCGCTTTCTAATCAATCGGTGAGTTCCCTGTTCGACTAAAACCTCAGCCGGACGCGGACGGTGTAAGAAATGAGACGACATCGCATATCCGTAAGCGCCGCTATCGAGAATCGCGATAACATCTCCAATCTTTAACGCTGGGAGTTGACAGTTGCGCCCCAAGTAATCCCGTGAATAGGTCGTGTTCCCACACACATCTGTAGGATAATGTTCTTGCTGGTTATCAGTGAAACTGACAATTTTTCGATAGCCACCATGTACCGAAGGAACCGATAAATTCGCTACGGTGGTATCGACGCCGAGAATTTGTTTGCCGTTTTGCCACTTAACTGAAACGACTTTTGCCAACAAGGAAGCACATCCTGCGATCGCGGCTCGTCCAGGTTCTATAATTAAGTCTATAGTTCTGCCTACTGTCTCTAGTTTCTGAGTTATCGCCTTGCCAAATCCTTGCCAATCAAAGGCGACGCCATTCCCCTGATAGGGATAGCCAAATCCACCGCCAAAGTCTAAATAGTCCCAATCGGGTAATTGTTGACCAATCTCACATAAGGAATCAATCACTTGAGTAAAGGCTTTGGTTGCATTTGTCCCCGTTCCGCGATAAAAATGGATACCCTTGAGTTGTAATCCCGCCGATTGGGTAATTTTCAGCGCTTCAGGGAATTCTTTGGGTTGAACTCCAATCCGGCTATCTCCGGTTAATTCCGGTACATTTAAGCGTAAACCTAAGTTTAATTGGGGTAACTTGGGGGTTAAGGTGTGATAGACTTGACAGCATAAATCTAATTGGGAGACACTATCTAAATTTAAGGTAGTAATTCCCCATTGGAGAACTTGCTCCATTTCTGCATGATTCAAATTACTGCCACTATAAACAATGGTATCCGGGGCGAATCCCGCCTTTAAGCCTAAATAGATATCTCCGGGAGTATTTGCATGAAGTCCCCACCCCTGCTGCTGGAAGATTTGCAGCAAAGCGATATTACCATTCGTCACACTCGCAAACTGGAACCGAGTGCGCGGATAGGGGACAGCGTAAGAGATATAACGAATTGTATCCCGTATGCGATCGCCTTGATACACATAGAGGGGTGAACCGTAGATATCCAGTAATTCTTGGTCATTTGTCATGGGTCATTCGTCGTTTTTAAGAAATTCCCAGCGTAGGGGCTTGGTAACCAAGCCCCTACAACGTTTTGTTTCAATCCCTGATAGGGATTCAAGAGGATTTTGACGCGATTGGTGTGGTTACTGGGCGTTACTTTGGTGTTTCAATCCCTGATAGGGATTATAGAGGATTTTGACCCTATTATCGTGGTTCTCAGGTTGAAATATTAGCGTTTCAATCCCTGATAGGGATTCAAGAGGATTTTGACGTCACCGCCCCAGCTCGGCGAGTCTTATTCGTTCAGTTTCAATCCCTGATAGGGATTATAGAGGATTTTGACTTATGCCGTTGGTTATTCCCCGTTCTTGCGATAAGTTTCAATCCCTGATAGGGATTATAGAGGATTTTGACGCAGGAGGTCACCTCCTTCATGCCCAGTGATCGCCAGTTTCAATCCCTGATAGGGATTATAGAGGATTTTGACCTCGTGGATTATATCTAAGGCAAATGCAACTAACGTTTCAATCCCTGATAGGGATTATAGAGGATTTTGACTTGCTAAACTGTTTTTTAGCTTCAATTAAAGCAGCAATGTTTCAATCCCTGATAGGGATTATAGAGGATTTTGACCAGCTTTGGTGGGAGATGTTCCGAGTCATTAAAAAGTTTCAATCCCTGATAGGGATTATAGAGGATTTTGACCTTTAGCCATTTTGAGTGCTTCACCATTTATACTCGTTTCAATCCCTGATAGGGATTATAGAGGATTTTGACTCTTTTTAGCAAATCGAGTGCGGCTTTAAGCTTGTTTCAATCCCTGATAGGGATTATAGAGGATTTTGACGACTTTACAGGGAATCTGGGGAATGCTTTACTTGTTTCAATCCCTGATAGGGATTATAGAGGATTTTGACTAGAAAGAGCAATCGCTGAATTCAGAGAGTTAGCTCTCGTTTCAATCCCTGATAGGGATTATAGAGGATTTTGACCAATGGACTTAGCAGACTCCAGTCTATCAAAAGTTTCAATCCCTGATAGGGATTATAGAGGATTTTGACCGCCGACCTCTGAAACGCTTGCTGTATGTAGTTTTCAAGGTTCAGTTCCGAGAAACTGCATCTAATATACCATTTCAGACTTCGACAGACAAGAGACATCTTCAAAAAAAACTCCAAAACCCATTCCCAGTAAGCGTTTCAAGATTTCCGAGACCCTCATTTTTGGGTGGTGTCCTCAAACCCAGAACCCATAAGGGATACAGCCTATTAATCACCCTAGCCGTTGAAAACACCTACCCCTTCTCGGATTCAAGCCAAGAAAATCGAATTATCCCGAAGCGGTTCCCCGCCGATGCGTTCAACCTTCCCTTGACAACAGCCACAGAGGAAGTAGAAGCCAATCTTATCCTGGTCTGGCTTAATCAGCTTATCCAGATGCGATCGCAACTTGGCAGACTGGATATCTGTCAAACAGCGTCCAACACACTATACTACATCCACTGCTCTTAATTTCCAATACCATCGCCAAAACCGAGACGGTAACCAAAACGGATGTAACCCAGAATACTCAGATACCGTTTCATTTAATACCCTCCTGCGCCAAACTTGCCACATTATCAGTAACCAGAGAATTTCACCAACTCGTCGCCCTCGCAAATAGGCGCTAAATTCCCCTTTAATCAGTTGCAGGGGTAATTGCGGTTGCCATCGTCCTTCGGCTGCTAAAATACCCGAATTTAACCAATATCCTACCTCAGACCATAACTCATTTAAACACCACGCCGTTAACGGCACTCCCATCCCCCGTTTTTCCCGCCACACCACCTCTGGCGGTAACCAAGATTCCACCGCACGTTTGAGGATATATTTTTCACAAGCACCCCGCAGGTAGAACTCCCCCGGTACCTGAAATGTCCACTCGGATAACGGAATATCACAAAAGGGCGATCGCACCCACAATCCATGAGAGAATGCTAAGTTAGTCGCCCGTGGGTGGATATTTTGTGCGCCTTTTAACATTAACGTCGCCCGACGCAATCGATCTAAAAGAGTCGTGGTAAACTTAGGCTCTAAAGCCTCTGCTAACCATTGTTCCGGTTGTATCGATAACGCCTGTTTGATCTGATTCTGAAATACCCGCTCCTCATATCCCCAGAGACGGTGAAACGTTCGTAAATACTGTTGGGTAAATCCTGTATTTCCGCCCGGATGTTCTTGATTATAAACACCAGCCGCAATTAGCGGTTTATTTGTCCATCCAGCAAAAAGTTGGTCGCCGCCTTCCCCATTAAAAATAACCCTTGTCTCTTGACTCGCCGCTTGACACAATAAATATAACGGAACCGTTACCCCATCACCAAAGGGCAAATCTAACGCCGTGGCTGTGGCTTGAATCGCTTGCTTGATTCGACGAGGTGTGGCATCAACTTTAACTAGGGGAATATGCAGATAGTCAGCCACCTGTTCCGCATAGGGTACTTCTGAGACACCCGCTAACCCAAAATCTAAGGTATAGGCTTTAACCTTTACTCCCGCTTGCACTAATAATGCCGCTATTGTAGATGAATCTAACCCGCCAGAGAGAAAAACGCCAACGGGTTCACGGGGTAAATTTTCCAGTTGTCGATGAACGGCATTTTTTAACCGGATTTGCAGTTGAGATACGGCTTCATCTTCATCTTGAATCAGTACAGAAGCGGATTGCCATTGATAATAACGGTGAGTGGTATGAGTTAAGTCGTGTTCAGATGTAACTTGCCAGGTTTCTACGGTTCCAGCAGCTACGGAAAAAATATTGGCTACTGGCGTCAATGGTGTGGGAACATAAGAAAAACAGCTATAACCATACAACCCATGACTATTCACCTCTGGTGTTTTAAGCAGAGGTAATAATAGCTGTAACTTAGACGCAAACCAGATAACCTTTCCCTGTTTTGTCCAATAGAGAGGAACTCGTCCAAAGGGTTCACGCCCTAAAGTTAGATGATTATTTTCCACCTTCACCCAAGCATCGGCTGAGTCGTAAAAACCAGAGGCGGATAACGCGGCGATGATACCGTCTTTATTAGCTAAGGAAGGAGGAGGATTACTGCCAATATAAGCAACCCGCCCATTTAAAGCATAATTTTCAGACAGTTTATTGATGGATTTTTTTACTTGTATTAATGTTTTTAAACCTGTCGCAGCGACGAGTATATTGGTTAACGCCGCTTCGAGTTGATCGGGTGAATCTATACCCCAATAGCCGATAAATTGATAGGGATTACTCATAATAATTGAATCTTGAATTAATTTAAGTACAATAGCACTGAAATACGCACTTTAATATATCGTAGTGGTGTGGCACACCTAAGCAAGATGAATTAGAATTCCATCCAGAAACTGTAGGGGCGCATGGCGTGCGCCCTTTTACCACAGTGGCGTGCGCCCTTTTACCACAGTGACGTGCGCCCGATTCAATGGTCACATCTATAGTTGTTGTTTTGTCGGATGTAGGCAACCCAACACGATGATAGGCTCGCATCCATTACTACGAACCGTTAAAATAGTCGAATAGATTTTATCAATAACTCTAATCATCAAATGACTCAATTACCCCGCCAAACAGAACCCCCACTTCCCCCTTGGCAAACCCTGCCAACGATGTATGATTTACCTAGCGAAAATCAGGAGGAACCTGGTTTGCCTGATGAGTTCCATTTTTTGCAACCCTTATTACTATATTTGACGTTTTTACCGCCAAATTGGTATCCCAATAGAGTGTTCAGTGCTTGTGATTTGAATCTCTATTATGACGCTACTCATCCCAACTGGTATAAACGTCCTGATTGGTTCGGAGTTGTCGGTGTACCAAGGCTTTATCAGGAACGCGATATGCGTTTGAGTTATGTGTGTTGGCAAGAACGGGTGAATCCCTTTATCGTGGTGGAGTTATTGTCTCCAGGTACGGAAGATGAAGATTTGGGTCAAAGGGAAAGCGAATTAAGACACCCGCCGACAAAATGGCGAGTTTATGAAGAGATTCTGCGGATTCCTTACTATGTTATTTTTAGTCGCTATACTAATGAATGGCTTGCCTTTCATCTGGTTGGAGGTCATTACGAATCCGTAGACTTGACTCAAGGCTGTTTACCGATACCGGAGTTGGGATTAAGTTTAGGCGTATGGCAAGGTAATTTTCGCGGGTTTAACCGACTGTGGCTACGGTGGATGACACTGGAGGGAACTTGGATTCCTTTACCCACTGAAGAAACGGAGGTGGCGAGACAAGAAACGGAAGCCGCCAGACAAGAAACAGAAATGGCGAAACAGGAAGCTGAAACGGCTAAACGACGGGTTCAAGAATTAGCCGCACGATTAAGAGAGTTAGGTATTGAGCCCGATGATTTGGAAAATAGCGAATAGTTCCGATTATTTAACTGTAAATGATTTTTGGTCGAGTGCGCGATCGCCTACTCTCATCTGCACTTGCCAAGTTCCAGTAGAATCTAAGGTGTGACGACAATAGGTATGCCAAACCTCTCGGTCAATTTTCTGGGTTTGATAGCGATTCTGATGGGCGATTTGACCATTGGGGTTAATCCAATCACACTGTAAGGAAAGCTTTTGTCCTACAGGTGCGTCTTGTAAGGTAACGCGGTAGACTATCTGTTGGCGATTAATCTCCGATATGGGTTCACACGTCTGCTGATTCGGGGTAATGCAACTTTGAGAGACAGACACTGCCGCGATCGCACGTTGGCGATTTACAATGAATACTGTGGAGGCTGCGATCGCACCCACTATCGCCACCCCCACTCCTATCCCAATCCAGCGATTCCGTTTTTGTTGAACGGCTAACGCTTGGCGACGGCGTAACTGTAACAGCGCTTCATCTAGCAACTCTGGTGGTAAATTTAATTCCTGCAAAATCTGCTGAACTTCTTGGCGGTCAATTTCAGCCTCGTGGCGTCTAGCTAATTGATCCACCTCAGCGACGAGTTGGGTTAACTGATCTTGAGTAAGTCGTTCATTAGTCACAATTAATTACTTCTGAACCAGAAGCTTGAGACTACCTACTTTCTCTATACCATAAAACCTATATTCCGTCAAGGTCAGCGCAACAAAAAGTTCCCTTTCCTTGATTAGGGGAGGGTGAGGGTGAGGTCTGTCTCAAGGTATTGCTTTCTTGAGATTCAGTTACTCAGTAAAAACACTAAAAATTTTCACGCACTCTTGTAAATTACTCTTAGCAAAATCAGGCGCTTTCTCCCAGCCAATCGGCTGAAGTTCACTCAGCTTTATCGGGTTCATATCTTCAAATGACCATTGTACCTCTTCCGCCTCGCGAGAAAGTTCTCGATAAGCAGTTGTTACATTTTTGACTATATTTTCATTAGCTATCCCTTTAAAACAACGACTCTGCTCAGTTTGCCAAAAATACTCCTGTCCAATCAGCCTATCATCAGTTTTGATAAACACTAAATACCGACTACCCGGACGGTCAAATTCCGCTGATTCGCCATAAAAATAATTGCCATCGGGTAAACCTTTCATCGTCGGCTTAGGGGTATCAACGCCGGGTGGTTTGGGTAAAGGGGGTGGGACAGCTTTAGAAATTTCTGGAGTGGGCGAGGGTATCTGAGGGGGGACAGATGGTGTATTATTGGGGACTTGTTCAGGAGTCGGTAAAACCACTATCTCTGGTGGCGTGGGTGAAATCGTGGGCGTGGGGAGAGGTGAGGGCGTCGGTGTTTCTGTGGGAAGGGGTGAGACATT
The DNA here is from genome assembly GCF_040219735.1 of Coleofasciculus sp. G1-WW12-02. NCBI lineage: Bacteria > Bacillati > Cyanobacteriota > Cyanophyceae > Coleofasciculales > Coleofasciculaceae > Coleofasciculus > Coleofasciculus sp. G1-WW12-02. The sequence goes on from NZ_JAVJRX010000115.1 coordinate 11,900, forward strand.
CGGGGTAATCACGGGAAAGGAAAAATCTGCGGGTGTTTCTGATGCGGGGGGTGAGGAACTCTGGGCGTCTTGAGTGGGTTTAGAGGACTTACAGCCAAACACACCCAACCCCACAACCGTGAGAATCACCAGCCACTGAATCCCGTGGATACGCCGCCAGTAGGGGTTTCGGTTGTCAGGATGAGAGTCTGGGATATACACCTGACCCGCTTTCGCGTCTATCTTTGTTGTCAATTGCCTAGAATTTGCCATAGTAAAAACTAGGAAAAAATTATACGCGATCGCACCACCATCCGTCGTCGGCGATAATAGCGCCACCGCCTTTGTTACTGTAATCGAAAACTATGCGCGAACTCTATCCCCCCATCGAACCTTATAACCAAGGAATGTTACAGGTAAGTAACCTACACAGGATTTCATACGAGGAGTCAGGGAATCCGGAAGGTAAACCGGTCCTCGTGTTACACGGTGGACCTGGGGGAGGTAGCCAACCCTTTTACCGCCAATATTTTAACCCGAATCAATGGCGAATTGTCTTATTTGACCAACGTGGGAGTGGCAAAAGTACACCTCATGCTCAACTCCAAGAGAATACCACCTGGGATTTAGTCAGCGATATTGAGAAACTGCGGCTACATTTGGGGATTGAAAAATGGGTTGTATTTGGCGGAAGTTGGGGGAGTACCCTGTCCCTCGCTTACAGCCAAACCCATCCAGAACCTTGTCAAGGATTGATTCTGCGGGGAATCTTTATGCTACGACAAAAGGAACTGCGTTGGTTTTATCAGCAAGGGGCTAGCTATATTTTTCCAGATGCTTGGGAACATTACATTAAACCCATTCCAGAGGCGGAACGGGATGATTTTATTTCAGCCTATTATCAGCGTTTAACCAGTCCTGATCCCCACATTCGTCAAGCCGCAGCGAAGGCTTGGTCAATTTGGGAGGCGAGTACCAGTAAACTGATTCAAGACCCCGACTTGATGCAAAGGTTTGGTGAGAGTAATTTTGCCGAGGCGTTTGCCAGAATCGAGTGTCATTATTTTATTAATAAAGGCTTTTTTGAATCAGAGGATCAGTTGCTGCGAAATATTGACCGGATTCGTCATATTCCTGGGGTGATTGTTCAGGGACGATATGATGTGGTTTGTCCCATGATATCGGCGTGGGAGTTGCATCAGGTTTGGTCAGAAGCTGAGTTTATTGTGGTTCCAGATTCGGGTCATGCGATAACCGAACCGGGGATTCGTCGTGCGTTAATTGAAGCGACAGATAAGTTTGCCAGTTTGGAATAGCGACAGTAGGGGTTTGGTAACCAAACCCCTACTACGGCGTGGTGAGGATGTCAATAATGATGATGGTGCATTTGGGGCATCTCCGAATCCTCCATCGGAATGGAAGTCGGATGTAATCGCATCAGTAATGCACTCTGAGGCGGTGCAGGAAGCCAACCTAAACGATGAATACCCATCCAAATCGTTAACACTCCCAATACAGCCATCGCCCCTGCCATATACCGTTGCAGTTTGGGAACCTTCAGCCGCTGAATTAATAGCCCAAATCCTACCATAGCGGGCATTGTGCCTAAGCCAAACAGAAACATACCCAGGGTGGCGACAGGAATAGGTTGAGTGATAGCCAGACTCAGTGCGATCGCGGTTAATCCACAAGGAATATACCCCAACAATAGACCCAAGGGATAGGTGCGATACCAACTCGTACTAGCAAATAACCGCCCCATACTCTTTTGATACCAACGCCAATTTTGCACAGGCGGGAGTTGCACTGGTAATAAATGTAACTGTCCCAAGGCTAAATAAACCATAATTAGCCCCGCCACAATTAAAATACTGGCTCGTAATCCCAGTAAACCCTGTATAATCTGACCAAAGCTACTGGCAAGAAATCCCAGAACGGCATAGGTTGTCGAACGCCCTAGCCCATACAAAACATGAGAATACCAGGAATTAGACTGCGGTCGGGTATAGCCCATAACAAAAGGACCACACATTCCCACGCAATGACCACTGCCCACAAAACCCAGGGCTAAAAATAATAATAAGCTTAACATTATAATCGCCAACTCATGATAGGACTAACAATACCATCTTGTTAGATTAGGGCAATGATAGCCTTAAAGAATCCCTTGCATTAGCACCACTTCCAATTATGTTACCTCAACCTAAAAAGCGCTGGACTCCTGAATACTGGGCAACCTGGAAACCATTCGGTATCGGCGAACAATACCCGAATAATTACTGGGAAGTATTTCGCGCCATCTGGGAAAATCGGGATCAACTTCCCTACGCCTGGGACATCCTTAACCAAGGGGTTTGCGACGGTTGTGCTTTAGGTACCACGGGCATGAAAGACTGGACATTAGAAGGCATTCATGTCTTTGACACTCCTCAGCCTAAAGGCATGAGGATTCTTCTTTCATCGAGCGCTCTTACTATGAAACAGGGGTCCTATTTCATACCAGAGGAGCATCTCTGGAAGAAGCGTTTTGCTCCATTGCAGAAGCTAGTTACGATATGCCCTACCGTACTATTGAAAACAAGAAAAAATGTGTTTTCTGGTACTTGGTGCTTAGACTTTTTACCTGTACAAGCATTCCTGTACAGAACCCTCTAAGCCTAGTTTTCAAGGTGCGATGCCTCTCGGCTCTGGGTTTTTATAGAGGTTAAACACCCTTTCCTCTGGCGTTAATTTTAACACAAAGTCGTCCTAGAAGAACGAGGCTTTAGACCCAATTTTTCGGTAAATATGGGCGGGGATATGGCGTTCATCAATGGCACACTGAAACATTTAATCGCCAATGATTGGGTCGATAACTCGTTTATCAACACCTATACGCGCAACTTTGAAGACTTAAAAGCCACCCTAGAGTGCCAATCCTGGGAGGAACTCGAACGGCTATCTGGGGCATCTCGTGATCAGATGTATGCCTTTGCCCAGATGGTGGCTGAGGCGAACAAGGCTGTCTTTGTGTGGAGTATGGGGATTACCCAGCATGAATGTGGCGAAGATAACGTGCGAGCCATTATTAATCTAGCACTAACTAAAGGCTTTGTCGGCAGAGAAGGCTGTGGCTTAATGCCGATTCGCGGACATTCTGGGGTACAAGGGGGGGCTGAGATGGGATGCTACGCCACGGTACTCCCTGGAGGGAAGCCGATTACATCAGAAAATGCAGCACAGTTCAGTGAAAAATGGGGATTTGAGGTGCCAACATCCCCAGGATTAACCGCAGCGGAAATGATTCAAGCAGCCTATGGGGGAGAGTTGGATGTCCTGTTTTCGGTGGGGGGAAATTTCCTGGAAGTTCTACCCGAACCCGACTATGTGGAAACGGCATTAAAGCGAAGAAATTGCCCAAATAATTCCCCAATATGCTGGGATTCAACATCTTAAAGAAGCGGGAGATCAGTTTCAATATGGGGGTTCTCATCTTTGTTTTGGCTGGAATTTCCCCACACCGGATGGGAAGGCGCGGTTTACTCCTTTATCCCCACCCCAACGGGATTTACCAGAGGGGTGTTTCTTAGTCGCCACCCGGCGCGGGAAGCAGTTTAATAGTATGGTGCAGGAAAAGAAAGATGCGATTACCGGTGCAGTACGTGAGGCGGTGTTGATCAGTCCAGTGGATGCTGTAGGATTAGGATTAAAAGATGGCGATACCGTGATTCTCAAGAATGAGGTTGGGGAATTTAAGGGACGAGTGTATACGGCACCCATCAAACCGGGGAACCTGCAAGTGCATTGGCCCGAAGGGAATATACTCTTAGACAGGAATAAGCGATCGCGTGAAGTCGCCATCCCTGATTATAATGCCCTGGTGCGATTGGAACGTTATTTAAGTTAGAACATACAGAACACACCATCTGTGCTAGTGGTGGTGCATATTCCTTTAACTCCTTTTGTCGATGGGAAGTAAAACGAAAACCAGGGTTTGGGTTATAGACAATGGTAACGTGCGATCGCGCCAGGATCAGGTAGCGACGGAAGAACCCCTGGAAATTCGTCTCACCTCTCCCCAGCAAACGGTAGCGGTTACGATGCGAACTCCGGGGGCTGATTTTGAACTAGCGGCGGGTTTCCTGTACGCTGAAGGGATAGTTCGCGATCGCGATGATATTCAGCAGATCAGTTATTGTGTCGATCCTGATGTTGATGGTGAACAACGTTACAACATTGTCAACGTAGAACTTAAGCCAGGATTATCGGTTAATTTACAACCCTTAGAACGCCACTTTTTTACTACCAGCGCCTGTGGCGTTTGTGGGAAAGCTAGTCTAGAAGCCTTACACTTACGAGGATGTCCAGTTATCCCCAAAGGATTAGAAGTTAGTCCAGATGTAATTTATAACCTACCCGAACAATTACACACCGCCCAGCGTATTTTCTCAAGTACCGGAGGATTACACGCCGCCGCCTTATTCGACACTCAAGGAAAGTTACTTTCAGTACGAGAAGATGTTGGACGCCACAACGCTTTAGATAAATTAATGGGTTCCGCTTTCTTGAGTGATCAATTGCCTTTAACCAACCAAATTGTTCTGGTGAGTGGACGTTCTAGCTTTGAGATCGTACAGAAATGTTTAACCGCAGGTGTCCCTATTATTTGTGCGGTATCTGCACCCAGCAGTTTAGCCGTTGCGTTAGCCAGGGAGTTTGGGATCACCTTAATTGGATTTCTGCGCGGAAAACGGTTTAATATTTATACAGGAAAGGAGCGGATAGGTTTTGAGGAGAAGTAAACCGGTTAGCCCCAAAGATGTACAATCAAATTTTGGGTAGACTTGAGAATAAAACTCTTTTAAGCCTTTATAACCCCCTTTTGCCACGGCGATTAAAATCGCTGCTACACAAACAAAGTCCGCCTTCGCGGACTGGTTTATAACCGGGGTGGCTAACTCGGATTGGGTATCACTCAATCCAGTCAGCTTTAGCTGACTTAAGCTTTTAGCCCGGAGTTTGAACTCCGGGCGTCAGGTGTCGGGCGGTTAATCAGAGTGATTTGCCGTTGTAGGGATGCAGTTTCACGCCGAGGATTCCAATAAACGAGTGCCATAGTTTTATCTCTCCTAGAATAGGTTGTTTAGGGAAGTGATGAAGCATTACCATCTATCCCTTGATTCCCATAGTAGGCAAACCAAAAGCACTGCCAATTCGGTTTTAACGACTAATTTACTAATGATTACCGTCCAGTTCGTAGTTGCGCTGTCTTCGCCGATTCGTAGCTTGATATACCGTAGGGTGGGCATTGCCCACCAGAAGCAGCGTGCCATTGCCATCTGGCGTTTCAGTTTTTGATGATACTATAGTAGTCAGTATACAAATAATTAGGTTACAGCTACTCACCCGGCAACAATTAGCGATATGACATCTCCGTTTCCTGGCATGAATCCCCATCTGGAAAATCCAGAATTATGGTCTGAGGTGCATAGCCGTCTAATTGTCGCGATCGCGGATGAGATTGCACCCGCGTTACTTCCTAACTATTATGTAGCCATTGAAAAGCGTGTCTATAGTAGCACTCCTGAGGATAATATCCTGATTGGCATTCCCGATGTTTCCGTTGTCTATTCAGGGGTAGAGGCGTCTCCAGAATTAGCCACGCGCAACCGGGCTACTGCTACCTTATCGAAGCCTGATCAACCGCAAACCGTAACGATTCCTTTGGCGGAAGAGGTAGAAGAACGCTATTTAGAGATTCGAGACACTAAAACGGGAAAAGTTGTCACCACGATTGAACTCCTTTCACCTAAGAATAAACGAGCAGGTGAGGGGAGGGAGGCGTATCTACGCAAACGCCAGCAAATTTTAACCCGTTCCACCCACTTTGTAGAAATTGATTTACTTCGCGGTGGAAAAGCTATGCCGATGCAAGGGGTAGCTGAGTTAACAGACTATCGGATTTTGATTAGTCGCAGCGAGTTAAGACCTCATGCCCAGCTTTATGCCTTTAATTTACCAGATGCGATTCCTAAAGTCGAGTTACCGTTGCAGGGGGAAGATAAAAGTCCCATCCTTGATTTAAAACTTATTCTCGATGGCGTTTATCAGCGTGCAGGGTATCACTTCCGCATTGATTATCGTCAGTCAATCACTCCTGCTGTTTCTTCTGAGGTAGCGGTTTGGCTGAATACGTGGCTAGTTGAACAGGGATTACTGTAGCTATTCTCCTAGCGTGACCCATCTAAAATAGTAGGATAAAGAGCAATTGATAATCGTGGTAGCCCAATGACACCTCAACTCATGATTCAACCCTCAGCCCTAATGTCCTCCGGCATTAAAAGATGGCGATCATACTACTTTGGATGGAAGATTTGGAAACCTTTACTGTAGTTGTTTGATTGCCGCATTAGCGTGTAATTTGACACTCAATTGAGGATCATTCTGGAGTTGGGTTAAAGCTTTCATCGCATCAGCGACTCCTAATTGTCCCCAACTGTAGGCTAACGCCTGTTTAATCACCGTCGTCTCAACACTAGGATGTCCAGACTCGAAGAAATCCAGCAAAATTTTAGCGGCTTGGTATTTCAGATTTGGGGTTTCAATCCGCCCAAAAACGCGCACAATTTCTAAGATGGAGTCTTCGGCTATGGCGGGTAATGCTTGCTGTAAATACTCCAATGTCGTCGCCGTTTCTATCCGCGCCAATACCTGAATGACGGTAAGTTGCAGGGGAAGGGGAGTTAAAGGCGATCGCACAACCGGAAATAACGCCTCGGCTGCTTTATCTGTACCAATTCTACCAATCGCGATCGCGGCTTGCTCACAGACTTCTAAGTTCACATCATACAGTAGGGGTTGCAGATGCGTTACCATCTCTAACTCTGTTTCACAGGAGGCGCTTAAGCCTAAACCTATCACCGCTTCCTTACGCACAGAGGCGGCATAATCTTTTAACGCGACTTGGAAAACGGGTACAATGCGATCGTCATGGAAACTGCTGAGGGCGGCAATGGCGGTGAGGCGCACCTGAACATCTGGATCATGGACGACGCTCAATAAGGGATCAATCACCTCTAGACAACGCATTTGAGCTAAGGCGCGAGTAGCAAAAAGACGGGATTCCGGTTGCACCAGCAAATCAGTCAACGCCTCAACCGCAGGTTGTCCGATAGCGGCTAACGCACTAGCTGCGATCGCACTTAACTCTTCATCTGCACTGTGATCCAGTAATTTCACCAATGTCCGAATCACGTCAGGCGTATTAAATCCGCCCAAAATCCGCCCCGCAAACCACCGTTGCTCTAAATCTTTCTCCTCATCTTCCAGAATTTGCACCAACGGCGCCACAATTCCTTCTCCCCATTGTGGCAAAACCTTGGCAATATCCCAACGCGCCTGAAAATCTCCCTGTTCCAGAACCGTTAACGCCATTGCCAATCCTAGGGGCAATTCCTTTGTTTCTGGGTTGGAACTATTATAGCTACACTCATGCAACGGTAATTGCTGCAAACATTGAGTGACTGAAAACCAATCCCCTTGCTCTGTTGCAACTGTGGCTTGTTTAAGAAGTTTTTCCATTGTTTGATCAATTACATCGTGACCCAGACTGAATGGTATGCCACGTCAGCCTCACTCTTATCGTTTCATGAAATCGGTGATTTATACAGATTATATTCACAAATTGCATTTAAATTATGCAGTTTTTTCAAATTCAAATCAAAAGCGTAGCCAAATATACAATTTACCACCTTAACCTTGCTTACCTTACTGAAATTAAGAGGGTAAATTTTAGACAACCGAAAACCGTAAAAATTCATCACAATAGCTCTATGACTACAACAACAGACGTATCCATAAAAATAAACAAAGTGGAACAAGCCAAAGCCGAGAAAGATGGGCTAGACATTAAACAGGAACTCGAAAGCTTAATCCAAGTTGGCTGGGAAAACATTGATAAAACCGACTTAGAACTCCGCCTCAAGTGGTTAGGTGTCTTTTTCCGCCCAGTGACTCCCGGCAAATTCATGTTGCGCTTACGCATACCGAATGGTTCTCTTGACAGTGAGAAAATGCGGGTTCTCGCCAATATTGTGCAGCGTTATGGTGATGATGGTAGTGCTGATATTACCACTCGGCAAAATATTCAACTGCGAGGGGTTCGTTTAGAAGATATTCCGGAAATTTTCCGTCAACTGCAATCCGTTAATCTGACGAGTATGCAGTCGGGAATGGATAATGTGCGGAATTTAACCGGATCACCCGTCGCCGGAATTGATGCTGACGAGTTAGTTGACACCCGTGATATGCTGCAAAAATTGCAGGACATGATTACCAATAACGGGGAAGGAAATTATGCATTTACTAATCTTCCTCGTAAATTCAATATTGCCATTGAAGGAGGACGGGATAACTCCATTCACGCTGAAATTAATGACATTGCCTTTATCCCTGCCTATCGAGATGGAGAATTAGGATTTAATGTTTTAGTCGGCGGTTATTTATCAGCCCAGCGTTGTGTCGAAGCGATTCCCTTAAATGCGTGGGTTCCGGTAAATGAAGAAGATGTGATTAACTTGAGTGGTGCGATTCTTACCGTTTATACCAAGAATGGATTAAAAGAAGGATTACGAAAAAACCGCCAAAAAGCCCGGATGATGTGGTTAATTGATAAATGGGGAGTTGAGCAATTCCGGGCAGAAGTCGAAAAAACTTATGGCAAAGAACTTCTCCCTGCTGCACCTGAAAATGAGATTACTCAAGAGAAAAAGGATTACATTGGGGTTTATCCCCAAAAACAACCAGGCTACAGCTATGTTGGCTTACTGGTTCCAGTGGGGCGCTTGTCAGCCGACACCATGTTTGATTTAGCCCGATTAGCTGATGTTTATGGGAATGGCGAAATTCGTTTAACGGTTGAACAAAATTTAATTATTCCCTACATTGCTAATGAAAAACTCGAAGCATTTCTGAGTGAACCGTTACTACAGCAGTTTCCGATTAATCCTTCGACTCTCACCCGCTCATTGGTGTCTTGTACCGGGAATCGCTATTGTAATTTTGCCATCATTGAAACCAAGCAACGGGCATTAAAACTGGCGCAAGAACTGGATCAAGAATTAGATATTCCCCAAAGAGTTCGTATACACTGGACAGGATGTCCAAACTCGTGCGGACAACCTCAGGTTGCCGATATTGGGTTAATGGGTACGAAAGCTCGTAAAGATGGCAAACCTGTCGAAGGGGTGAATCTTTATACCGGGGGAAAAGTGGGCAAAGATGCGAAATTAGGAGACTTATTGGAAAAAGGAATTGCTTGCGATGACCTAAAACCGATTCTCCGGAATCTATTAATTGAAAACTTTGAGGCTAAACTTAAGGATGGAGTAGTTCTCGAACCAGAACCAGAAATCCAGGAGACTGTTCCGCAGAAGACTCAACCTTCACCTGAGACGGAAACGAACGGAGATCAAGCCCAAACAAAAATATTTTTCGCGGGCTCTTGGAAGCAGGTTGACTGTAATTCCCAGGAATTTATCCTGAATACGGCTGAAAGCCAAGGTATTGAAATCGAAAGTAGTTGTCGTGCTGGCACTTGTGGAACTTGTGCTAAAAAGTTACTGAAAGGTCGAGTGAAGTATGAGGAAAATTATGATGCAGTGGCAGATTTAGAGGAGGGAATGGTTTTGACCTGTTGTGCTTTGCCTGAAGGACAAGTGGTTATTGATGCTTAAGGCATTTGTCATACTCAAGGGAGCGAGAAACAAGCTACGTCATTTGTCGTTGGTTTGTCGAATAAATAATTCTCCCATTTAGTCGGGGACGGGTTTAGTTCAATTCGGGTGAAGCCAAAAAAGATAATAGTGAAAAGAGCCCTACATTCGGGCAAACTCTTTCATCCTTCATCCTTTCCGTCCCCTATTGACTAAATTGGGAAATCAAATTATTTGATTTTTTCACCCAAAAATTGATAGGGGTTGGTATAATGATTTGAGTCTCCTGAGTACAACTTAAAATACATAGCTCCTGAACCTAACCACACTACTAAAAAGATTAAGGACATAACAGAACCCCAGGAAAAAAGCTTAAACTTCCGATTGGTGGTTAGTAATTTCTGTGGTAATGGTGAAAGTTCTAAGGGTGGAATGTTTGGGATGTTGTTTGGGGCAACTTCGGTTCCTTGGACGGTAATTAATTTTAGTCTCTGTAACTCCGTGAGTGCGGTGTGAACTTCGCTCAAGCTAACCGAATGTTCAAGGAATTCTGCCGTCCAAGCTTGGAAGTTATGCCAATTCAAATTGACTTTCTGATTGGTTTTAGTATGAAACAGAATCCAGTGATAGAGTAAACTCTCGCAGGGAGAAAGTTTCGTCTTAATCATTGCCAAAACTCCAATTTTTCGATAAATGTGAGTATTTTAGGGAGGTAATATTGGCTGAAAAATTTAGCTATAGGAGGTTGTCCTTTCGCTAAAAGTGGCTACAGCACTAACAGATATTCTCCATGTTCAGGAATCCACGTTAGCCATTCATGATCCGAGACTTGGGAGAGTATCAACGCCTCATAGTGGGCGAATGGATTGGGGAGTTCCTCTAGTCTCAGCCACATTCCTGGTTGCAGATAGCGAAAAATTTCACTAGCCGAGAGGCTGGTGGGAGGGGGTTGTGGTTTTGGGCTTTTCATGTCTGTTCCGTCTGATTCTCGATCGGCTTCTTGTATCAGAATATACCAAAATAAAAATCTGTATCGAATAATACATAAAATTTAATTGTAGATTTGTTAACTAATCCTCACAGCCACTCAATGCCGAAGCGATGGCATCTTTGTTCAGGAATCACTAATGGTTCTCTCTCAATCTGTTATCGCCCTCAACCATTGTGGTTATAGTCCCATCGTCCTATTTTTCATCCCCCATCATGAGTATTATTTTCAGAGAACTGCTAAAGAAAGTGGGTAGCGGTAGCCATACTCACAAAGATTTAACTCGTGAAGAAGCCGCCAAAGCCACAGCAATGATCCTGAATGAAGAAGCGACTCCGGCTCAAATTGGAGCGTTTTTAATTGCCCATCGAATTAAGCGCCCCACGAGTGACGAACTTGCGGGAATGTTGGATGCGTATGAGCAATTCGGTTGCACAATACCCCGGTTATCCGGTGATCCGATAGTAACGGTAATGGGGACACCTTACGACGGGCGATCGCGAACCGCCCCAGTTACTCCCCTAACGGCGCTGATGCTGGCGGCTTCAGGGGTTCCGGTAATCCAACATGGCGGCGACTGTATGCCCACCAAATATGGCATTCCCTTAGTGGAAATTTGGCAAGGATTGGGAATCGATTTTACCCGCTTTAATCTTGCCCAAGTTCATCAGGTTTTAGAAACAACTCGCTTTGGTTTTATTTATACCCCTAACCATTTTCCGGCGACTCAAGGTTTGGTGAATTATCGGGATCAGATTGGTAAGCGTCCACCCTTTGCGACTGTTGAATTAATTTGGCTTCCTTATGCTGGGAAGGTACATCTAGTGGCTGGTTTTGTCCATCCCCCAACGGAAGAATTTATGCAGGGAACATTAGCATTACGAGGCGTCAACAACTACACATTAGTCAAGGGGTTAGAGGGAAGTTGCGATTTGCCCCGGGAACGGACGGCGATTATTTCAATCCATAAACCTGGAGACAGCGAACCCTACCAACGCCTGAAACTTCACCCTAGGGATTATGGCTTTGAATGCAAGGATGTTCCTCTAGAGTCAAAGGAACAATTATTAGTAAAAATTAAAGAGGTTTTAGCTGGAAAATCTTCAGAATTTCAAAAATCAGTGATTTGGAATGGTGGGTTTTATCTCTGGCGTTGTGGGGTTTGCCCTACGTTAGAAGATGGATTAAGCAAGGCGGAGTCTTTGTTAATAACAGGTGCACTTCAGCAGCAATTAACTGAGATTAAATCGACTGTTATACCAAATCCGGGTTAGCCACCCCCCTTTATAAATAGGGTCTGCTGAATAAGTCTGGTGGAGGGAGCAGGGGAAGCTGGGGAAGCTGGGGGAGCTGGGGAAGCCATAGTACATTTTCCCTGATAGCGGTGCAAGGGTATAAAAGGGTTAAACCCGGATTTCTTGAAGAGGGAAAAGGGTTGTCCTCACACCAAGTTTGACAGCCTGTCTTTTGACAAGGGTTAGTTGCTCCCTCAAGATCAACAGCAGAATAGTATCAGCTTCAGTCTCCCATGTCCAAAACCTCTGCTCACCACCACAAGCCTCAAGTTTTTGCCATCGGCATTGCTCCATTGGGAATCGTATCTATTGGTATAGTCCCTATGGGGATAATTTCAATAGGGTTCGTTCCCATGGGAGTGTTTTCTCTGGGTTCTGTCGCCATGGGAGTCTTATCGGCTGGGCTAGTTTCTATGGGGACGGTAGCTGTTGGTTTTCAGACGATGGGATTAGTGAGTATCGGTTCAATGGGTATGGGAAATATTCGTATTCCTATCGGCGCTGAAGAATCCCCCTCTCATCCCCACAACCCTTCTCTTCCCATGCCGAACCAACCCGATCATGATTCTCACTAAGTTGTCATTGGTTATGCAAAACTGAAAATTATCGGTGAAACGGGATTAAAAATAGCGGCAAACATGATAATAAAAACCAGATGAATAAATATAGATAGGTCTGGTTAGGTAAATGGATTTCAGCTAAGAGCGCTTCTATGCGTTCCTGAAGACGATTTTTAGGTGCACTGCAGCTAAAAGCGGCACAAACACTTTCAGAATGCATCAGCGGTGTACTGACAACCGTCAATAGGGATTCCGCTAACAGTAAAAAATCAACCCGTTGTGCTGCCCATTGATCGGCTCGGATTTCTCGTAACAGTAATAGTTCTTGCCATAGCGCTTCTGTCTGGATTAATCCATAAGAAAATCGCCGCATCCAGCCCAACCAAAAGAACCAAAAGGTATCTCGATAATAAAAATGTCCGTCTTCATGGGTGAGAACCGCTTGCAAATGATCCGCATCAAGCGTCTCCAGTAAGCCTTGACTCACCACCAGTTCCGGTTGCCAAAATCCGACTTGAGCGCTAAATACTAAGGGTGTGTTAAGAATGCGGATTAGTCTGCCATGAAAGGTTTGCTGGGGATAGGTGCGAACCTGTTGCCAAGAACGCCATCCGGCAAACGCCAGTTTCAGCCCTGAGACTCCCACATATCCCAAGAACGTGCCAGCTAATCCATAACTGAACCAACCCTCCCAGCGCCAAACCATTTGCCCTTGGGGTCCCATGCAGACAATAGAGATGGCTGTCATGATCAGTAGCAATGGCGGAAATAAGAACTTGCTTAAGGCATTTTGCCAGCGCTGCTGATAACTACCGACTTTTCCTGACCAACTGATTCGGGTGAACCAAGCTACGGCTAAAGCACTCAGAATTAGGATGAGATGGATCATTGCTGCTCCCTCGCTTCGCGGATGGCTTGCAAACGCTGGGCGATCGCGTCGATTTGTTCTAGACTAGCTTGGTCGAGACTGTCGGCAAAGGCGGCGATGATATCAGGATTTCCCACGGCTAAGAATCTTTGTAACTGATCATGGGCTTGCAGAATCCGCGCCTGTTCCGGCGAGAGCAAGGGTTGCCAACGAAATGCCCGCTCTTGGCGATCGCACCTTAGCCAGCCTTTTTGGGTGAGACGGCGCAATACCGTGGTTACAGAAGCATAGGCTAACTCTCGGTCTGGGTCAGCCAAAATTCGTTCGTGGACATCTTTAGTGGTAGCCGAACCGAGCTGCCAAATAATCTCTAAAATTTCTGTCTCTAATGGACCAAGGGAGAGTTGCTTGGGGCGGTAACTGGGCATGGGAACCATAACTATGCCGTTAAAATCAGGAAACTGGATACTCAGTTTACCTGAATTTGATGTCAAACGCTGATTTTATGTCGGGTGGGCAAGTATGGTAAAAACCGTGCCTTCTGCTATAGCCATTAATAAAGCCACCCCAGCTTTTGGCAAAGGTTTGCAGGTTAGCATGACCGATAGCACCCAGTAATCGTTCTCCTATCCCATCTGTGGTAAAGGCAAACGCACTAAACAAAACGCCCATACTGACGCCAAATAGCGCCAACCGAGGATCAGTGAGGTGATAGCGATCGCGACAAAAATTCCGCACTAAACCAATATCCCGCGCTGTGACACTGAACATCCGCAGCATCAGTTGAGTATCAAAGGAAATACCCCGATCCAGAAGCGGTTTGATTTCAACGTGCGCCACTCCGGAAAACGTCCGCGTAAAACTGCGTTCACCTGCTAGGGGTGTGTCAAATAATGCCACAGCAATCCCCATCTGGGTCAGAGTTGGCACAATAAAGGCATTCCAGCCATAAGGCGCACACATTCCTTGAATGCCAATTACCAACGGTGTCTGATCGGCAGGTCGATCCTGTGGCAAAAAGACGACAACGGGAAAACTACTCAGCCGTTCGTCAATATCGCTAATTCCAGTGAAGTGAAACGGTTCGTCAAACCAATAACGCTGACCCGTAATTCCCTCAAAGGCGATCGGATCACAACCGTAGACGGGCATAGGCGATGGGTATACTTAACATTCCGTAATTTTTCTTAAACTAAAAGATAGCATCCTAATTTCCCACTAAAGACTATGCTGCTGCAATCCAACCAACGGACGAAACTCGACGATACCGACGATACGCTGTTTTACTCTTTCCCTCGCTTCGTCACCCATGTTGATGCTGGGTTTTTGGATCAACTCACTCAACTGTATAGAGAACGCCTGAAACCCCATACTCGCATCCTGGATATGATGAGTAGCCATGTGTCCCACTTGCCCGATGACATGGAATTCGCCCATGTTGAAGGGCACGGGATGAATGAACAGGAACTAGCACGCAATCCCCGCTTAAACCATTCCTTTGTCCAAGATCTGAATAAAAATCCTCAGTTACCTTTGCCAGACCAAGATTTTGATGCGGTTCTCAACTGTGTCTCGATTCAGTACCTACAATACCCTGATGCCGTGTTTCAGGAGATTCACCGCATCCTCAAACCCGGTGGTATCGCCATTATCAGCTTTTCCAATCGCATGTTCTTCCAAAAAGCGATCGCGGCATGGCGAGAGGGGACTGAAGCAAGTCGTGTGCAACTTGTCAAGCGTTATTTTCAATCTGTACCCGGATTTGATACCCCAGAAGTGATTACCCGTTCTTCTTCTGTTCCCAGTTTTTTGCAAATGCTGGGAGTTGGCGGGGGTGATCCCTTCTACGCCCTCATCGCCCAACGTCAAGACAACCAACAGGGAGTCTAAGGAGGAGTTAAATGATGCAACGTTTACGAGATTGGGGTTTTACGCGGGAATGGTGGAATGGAAGACGAGGGGAATACCTGGTTTTGCTACAGGCTATCGTGACATACTCTTACATCAACTGAGTACAGTATGGTGTAAGCTCTAGAGCGACTCCAGCTATTGCCTCGGACATTGACTGAGCTTTATTAACGACACGGGATGCCCCACCGCGCCGGACAATACAAAAGTTTTGTCGCCCAATGTAGCTGCTGGAATTTTACCCGCCCACAGATGCGACTACGAATAGTCTGTTTCTGGATGGAACCCCCTATTCGGTGGTTGTCTTGGTTCAGAGTACAGGCAAGCGGTTAGCTTTTAATTTATTTAACCTGTCCTACAATAGTAGCAAATTGAAATTGGTTTGACAACTATGAAGCAAGTGACAACGCGAGTATCAGATAGGGAATATGAGCATTTAGCCAAATTCGGCAAAGTAACACAAA
>NZ_JAVJRX010000116.1:0-123408 GCF_040219735.1 Coleofasciculus sp. G1-WW12-02
CTAGAGCAGTAGACTGGCTATCGCATCTACTGGTAGGTCTTTAACTCTTGCCGATAACGTAGTGCGCGTGACACTTAGGCTGGTAAGCATAACCTCAGCTAATTAGCTGAAGCTCCGTGTCTTTAGACCGGGGTTGCTTACCAATACATTCCTGATGGTGTGAACATGGCTATTTTCACAATTTATCGACTAAAAGTCTATATCCTAAGACAGTAGCTAGGATTCTGACTCATCCTGTTGTGACCTCGGCATAAATTGTACCGCCCATTCTGTCTGACGGAGAATACCTCTAAGCATGGCGACGTCTTCTGGGGTGAGCATGGCTCGGTAATACAGGCGTCTGAACTTTTCCATGCGGGATGTCGAGGTGTGGGGGTGTAGGTAGCCAATCTCTAATAATACGGCTTCTAAGTGTTGGAAGTAAGCCTCTATTTCATCTAAGGAAGCGGTGGTATGTACAGACGTACCATGGTGCGTCTGGGGAGCCTGTAGAGACGTACCATGGCTCATCTGAGAAGATGGGGAGGCGAGTTGAGCCAGCTCATAACAGCAAATTGCCACAGCCTGAGCTAAGTTTAACGAGGGATACTCTGGATTGGCTGGGATACAGACAAATCGCTGGGCATAGTTGAGTTCATCATTGCTTAACCCCCGATCTTCGGGTCCAAAAATCAAGGCAGAGGTGATATCATCCTCCAATAACCAGGGTAATGCCAAGCGGGGAGGCTCCAGAGTCGTCGGCAAATGACGAGTACGGGCAGTGGTTGCGATCGCGCGTTGACATCCCTGTAACGCTTCAGGCAACGTTGCCACCTGTTGAGCTGATTCTAAAACATCGACACCATGAACCGCCATCTGCCGCGCTTGTGATGCCTTCGGATTACAATGGGGATTGACAAGCCATAACTGGTGCAATCCCATATTTTTCATCACACGGGCAACTGATCCTATGTTTAAAGCACCTGCGGGTTCAACCAAGATAATTCGCACATTCGCTAATGTCATGCCTTGTCTGCGGACAGATAGTCTGCTAATTTACTGCCTTTGTTCCTATTCTCGGATAAATCGCGGCTTTTTCCCCACACAATCGCCTAAACCCTCTTCTCCAGCCTTTCTCTTCCCTGTCTTCAGGTTTATTCTACTTTAGCTTGATAAAGCCTTCATCATAGAAACACAAAAACTTTATGAAGATTTAGTAAAGTATCGTCACTTCAACCTGTCATTTTTTGATTCTTGTCCTATTGATAGATATAGAGGGTGTAAGTCCGATGCGTTAAACTAGAAACAGGAGCGGAACTTGTTTATCTCATTTTGTTGGAGAAGAATAATTCATCACCTATCGCTACACGACTCTCTCCTACCTTAAACCTGCTGAAAACGACAAAAAGACCGTAATTCGCAAAAATTTTTCGGAGATTGAATTATGCCACAACAGCTCATTGTTACCAATACAAAAAACAATGGCTCAGGTTCCTTAAGAGATGCGATTTTCCTAGCGCAATCAGGAGATACGATTAAATTCAGTTCCAGCCTTGCCGGAAAGACCATTACCCTCAGAACAGGTCAACTGGAAATTCGCCCAGGGAAAAATATAACAATTGATGGGGCTGACGCTCCAGGGCTGAAGATTAGCGGGAACAAACAATCCCGCCTATTTTTTGTTAACTCAAATCAAGATTTCAACGCCAGCCTGACCTTAAAAAACCTTGACCTGATCAACGGATATACTAAGGAACGCGGCGGCGCGATCGAGATCACTCACCAAGGCGCCTTAACGGTCGATAATGTTCAATTTAAGAACAACGTCGCTGATAACGGTGGCGGCGCAATCTACAGCGCCTGGGAAACCGAATTAACGATTAATGGCAGTACCTTTGATAAAAATAAAGCCGTTGCTGGAAATGATGAACGCGGCGCCGGTGCTATTGCCTTTGTCAGTCCCGGAAAATTTACCGTTACCAATAGTGAATTTACCAACAACCAAGGCATTAACGGTGGGGCAATTAATAGTCTCCAAGGCAAGTTAACCATCGAAAACTCGAAGTTCATCAACAACAATACCACGGCAGCATTTTATGACAAGGGAAACAAAAATCCGTCCTTAAGAGGTTACGGCGGTGCAGTTTACACAGACCGCGCCAGTAGTCCAAGTAATTCAACCTCTGGCACAATTCGGATTATCAATAGTGTCTTTGACGGGAATAAAGGTCGGGCTGAAGGCGGTGCAGCTTATCTCTACACGGGTACGCAAGACAATGTAAGTATTCAAGGTAGCCTCTTTAAAAATAACGAAGTTTTAGCACTCCCTAATGGAGGAAATAAAGGGAACGGAGGTGCCGTTGTTCAACTCAGCAATGGACTCAACAAAGGATTAGTCGTCCGCGATACAACCTTTGCCAATAATAAAGCAGCCAATCAGGGCGGCGCTTTATGGACTTATGACGCTCCAACTAAAATTATTAACAGCACCTTTTCGGGTAATCAAACCACTGGAGATACAGCAGGGAGTGTCGGTGGTGGAATGACACTCTACAGTCCCACCGAAATTACCAACTCAACCATCGCTTACAATAACGCTAGCTGGGTTGGTGGCGGTGTATCGGCTGGTAAGAATGCTAAGGTCAGCGTCAAGAATACCATCTTTTACGAGAATACAGCAGATAATGGCACAAATGATTGGGGAATTCAACAACACACGAATAAGGAATTAATTGACAAGGGTGGGAATGTTCAGTATCCGCCGAAAGCCACAAAGAACTGGAATGATTACAATGCAACTGCCGGGATTAAAATTATCGATGCCCAACTGAATCCGTTGCAGGATAACGGTGGTCTAGTTCCGACGCATACTGTGGGGAATCCCCTGGTTAAAGTGGGGGCTTTATTGGTAAATTCCGGCTTAACTGGTGGCGGTAATGTGATTAATAATGTTCCCCTGTTAGTCACCGCTATTGCTGACCAAACGGCTGAAGTAGACGAATCCTTCACTTTAGATATCACCAATAAGTTTAGTGACGCTGATGGCAAGGATTTAACTTACTCTGCCACGTTAAAAGATGGAGGCGAACTTCCTTCGTGGTTAAGTTTTGACCCAGATCAAGGTACATTCAGAGGTACACCGAATAGTGGGGATGAAACCCTGAATATTTTGGTCACAGCATCGGATGGTCAAGGTGAGACAAAAAGCGATGGGTTTAAACTCGATATCGCCGCCGCACCTGTGGTTAACAATGACCCCACGTTACTCTCTCCCATTGCTGACCAAACGGTTGAGGTAGACGAATCCTTCCGTTTAGATATCACCAATAAGTTTAGTGACGCTGATGGCGATAAATTAACCTACAGCGCCACGTTAAAAGATGGAGGCGCACTTCCTTCGTGGTTAAGTTTTGACCCAGATCAAGGTACATTCACAGGTACACCGAATAGTGGGGATGAAACCCTGAATATCTTGGTCACAGCCGATGATGGTCAAGGTGGGACAAAAAGCGATGGGTTTAAACTCGATATCGCCGCCGCACCTGTGGTTAACAATGACCCCACGTTACTCTCTCCCATTGCTGACCAAACAGCTCAAACCAAACAATTTTACAGTTTAGACATCAGTGACTATTTCACTGACCCCGATGGTGACTCCCTTACCTACTCGGCTATCGGTTTACCCAAAGGATTAAACCTGAATCCGGAAACGGGTTTAATTAGTGGCAATCCCCGCAACAAAGCCGTCGGCACGAATTCGATTACTCTCACCGCTAATGATGGTAATGGAGGAGAAATCAGTGATGTCTTTGACTTAACGGTAAATCGTGGGACAAGGAATAACGGCAATGCCAAGCCTCAACTCAGTCCCCAAAATGATCGGTTGGACAGCAATCAGTTTACTCCCAATGGGCAAAACCCGATGGCAGAGGGTAACGATAGTCTTACCCTAACAGGTGAACCAACGAATGAGTCTCCTGTCTTAGGAACTCAATTACAAGGGGAACAAGAACTCATTGATTTACGAGGACAAACCAGTCCGGTAGAGGCGAATTTTATCGAGATTAAGAGTGAGGCTCGCTTTGATAATTCTGTCGGCTTGTATGTGATTGAAAATGAAGATGGGGCGGTTAAAGACCCAATGACAGGTCAACTAATTCACCCAAGAAACGAGGGTTATGCCCAAGCTGCCATTGACCAACGGGTGGTTAGCGATGTGAATCGAGGTATGGTGACGTTTAACACCCAGTTACAGGGAGGAAGTCTTCTCGCTCCTTATATTATTGCCAATGGCACGACGGAGGAATGGCTAACCGAGAATTCAACGAATCAGTACCTGGGTTATGGAGAACCCATTGCCTACTTTGCCTACTTGGGTGCGAATCCTGATAAAGTTGATCACATTCGCCTACTGGGTGATAACACCTTTGGCTTTGAGGATTTGCATGGAGGTGGTGACAATGATTTTGATGATTTAACCTTCCAGGTTGATTTAACTGTTGCCTAACTTCTGGGTTCAGATTATCTGATTTTCTCCCCAAGCAACTGCCTGTTTCCGTTCCGCTTGGGGAGATCATTTATAGAATTTTTCAGTTGACTGGATAAAAATAGTCTTGCCTTTCCTGAGGCTAATGTTTCTTGAGCAAAAGCAATTTTTTCTGGGATACCTGAGAGTTTGGGTAAAGCGCAATCAATCACGTTGAGTCGCGGTATCAGTCCCTCTCGATTAGCAATTTGGATTGACAATCCGGGACGGGCGTTGATTTCCAGTAAAAGCGGTCCTTTTTCGCGATCGAGAACAATATCTACTCCTAGATAGCCAAACTCAGTTTTATCCCCTAATTTAGCCGCCATTTCCAATATGCTTTGCCAATGGGGAATTGTGCGATCGCACAATGCATATCCGGTTTCAGGATGATTGTCAATATAGCGGTTGTTCTGAATACCTGCTAATGTTTTACCTGTCGCCAGATCAATACCAACCCCAACGCCACCTCGGTGTAAATTTGCCTTACCGTCAGACAGCCGGGTGGGTAGGCGTAACATTGCCATTGTCGGAACCCCTTGATAAACAATGACGCGAATATCAGGAACCCCTTGATAGGCAATTTCATCAAAAACGGTATCGAACTGCACCGCATATTCAATAATGGCGACATCCCCTTGACCTCCCAGCGAAAACATGCCGCCCAGGATATTATACAGGTGATAGTGCAGGTCATCGGGTTTCAAAATTGAACCACTCGCTTTATGATAGCCTTCATCGTTCACCGCTGTAATTACTAAGATGCCATCCCCACCGCTACCCCTAGCGGGTTTTATCACAAAAGATTGGCGAGCGCCGACGATGTTGGATAGGTGTTTTACCTCATTTTGGAACGTAATCACCCCATAAGTTTCAGGAACGGCTACGCCAAGGCTGTGAGCCATTTTCTTTGTTTCTAGTTTCGAGTCCGCCAGACGATAAAGACGACGAGGATTATTGGGAAACAAATAGTCTAGATTCCGGGAATTAATCCCCAATATTCCCTGGTTTTTGCCGAAAAAGGGAAACATTTAAAGTTATGCCTTATTTTGATTCAACTGTTTCTGGAGTGACATGAAGCGAAAATACTCGATCAGCTTATAGCCGTTGTAACGTCCCACCAAAATCGTGATGCCAAGAACCACGAGTAACAGTTCCGGGAAGACAAATGTCCAATGCTGCACATAGTCATTAACCATAAATAAATAACCGAGAATCGCGGCAAAAATTGTACCCAGTCCGGCAACTATAGTTTCGGTTGCGCCATTTTCTTCCCACATGACTGATGCCCGCTCGATTGTCATCGCCAGAATAACAATGGGGAACAACGAAACGGATAAACCCAAACTAATGTCGAAACTTTCCATCACAACAGCTAGCCCACCTACGATCAAGACCGTTGCTGTTAAAATGGCAGCGAGTCGCGGTACAATTAAAAGTTGTAATTGGTTGAGATAGCCCCGTAACAAAAGTCCGATAATCACCACCAAAACGAATAGGGGAATCCCCACAATTAGTCCCGTCTGACGAAAAGCCAGAGAAATTAGAATCGGTGTAAATGTGCCAAATGTTTGCAACCCGATCATTTGGTGCAAAATGGAGATAATCAAAGCACCAATAGGAATAAGAACCAGTATCTGAAAGACCCGTTGAGTCGCCAGAGGTAGCCGGAGAAATGAGTATTCTAAAAAGGGATTCTTGGGCTTTTCGTCATCCAAAATTGATTGCGTTAGTCCTTGATTCGTATCCGGCTGAACAACGACCTCTAAATCGACCTGGTTCGCACCTTGAGCTTGTAAAATGCGATCGGTTCCATACCACCAGGTTAGATAATTGTTTTGCGCTTTAAAACTCTGATCTAACGGATCAAAAACCAGCCATTTATCGCCGTCTCGCACCTCTAACCACTCCACAAAATCAGTCGAGTAAACCTCTTCACCTCTCAAGAAAATGCCATTACCAACTCGTACCGGAACTTCGGCTCGATCTAACAAAAATGCCGCCACCTGTACTGTAGAGTCTGGCTTTCTGACATTGCGACTTATCGCTTTAATCCGGATATCCTCTGGATTTAGAGCCAGTTGATAGATGGTTTGCACGAACGATAAGCGATCGCGTGACTTAGCGTTAGCCTCCTGAATCAAATTGATAATCTCAGTAACGGGCAGATTTTCCTGTAGGTTATCCTTAGCTCTCTCGGTGTTTTCGCCAAACCTAATCATCTGCTTATCAACGAGCCGCCGTCCGGAAATTGGTACGTCTTTCTCAATCGGATCTAGTCCAGCTTTTCGTTTAATATTAGCTCGATAAAATATAAAGTCACTAACATCATTACTATCCTGCTTCGTGAAGACAGCTAGACGATTGGCTGACTTTTTATCCGTTTCGATTTCGCGAGTAAATCCTTCATTAACAAAATCATCTTCAACAATGTTATAGCGTTGGGAATCTTGGGGAAGATGAAATTTAACGGTAGTCGGTAACTCTTCCTCCATGAGGGGAGAGGGTTGCGAAACGAAGGATATTTTTGCCTCAATATACCAACTTTTAAACGCCTGATTAGGTAAGAGTGGCACATCTGAAGCGATCAGCTTGTGAATAAAAATACTTAAACCAATCGCCGCCAAAAATAATGTCAGGAGCAAAGCTTTAAACGTGCGATTCACTGTTTTGCCTCCTCTGTGGGACAGGATGGCTCTTGAGTAAATGTCGCCGATGAATCAACGGCTAACTTTCCGGCGGAAAGCATATTGCGTCCGATTAAAACTGAATAGTTGAAATCGTCTCGCTCAGCCAGGTTTACTTCTTCCTCAATCCACTGACCCGCAACACAGATTTTCATTCGGACTACTGGACGACGGATATAATCTTTGGTGCGGCTTTCGATGCGAACCCATCTCACAATTGGAAGCTCAAAGGTTTTTGTGACTCGGTCTTCATCGGTAAAGCGGAATTTAATCATCCCACCTGATTCTGTTTCTTGATCAGGTTGTTCTATTATTTCGGCGTTAATTGAAGAGGTTGTTGCACCTGTATCGAGCTTGAATTTTATCTCTTCTGATACACCAGTAATCTTTCCCTTCTCGACCCAGCCCACTATTTGAGGTTCTTGTCCCTGCACGTCAGTTGCTTGTATCTTTTGGATGCTGCATCCGGCTCCAGAGAATACACAGATGAAGATCACTGCTAAAATTTTCTTGGTTGTGGCTGGTGTCAACCAATAAAAGTCACTCTTCAACATTGAGTCCTCAAAAGACGGTCGATTATAGTCGCTAATTAAATATACTTTGTATCATTGATAACAAAATCCTTCCAAAGATTGATGTCGGGCTAGGCAAGATGTGATGTGTTTTGAGAAAAATGCCAGCCTGACAACTTCAAAATGTACACAGTACAATGATTTCAACCTTATAAGGCTCTTTAACCTAAGATGGCACGAGTTCGTTCTAAGTCAGATCTACCGACTAAAATCTGCCCCGTCTGCGAACGTCCTTTTACTTGGCGCAAAAAATGGGCAAAATGCTGGGATAATGTGAAGTTCTGCTCGGAACGCTGTCGCCGACGCAAATCCCAAGCCAGTTAGCTGTCTTAAGCCATAAAGGAGGTTCGTGAATTCGATGCAACCCAAATTAATTATCCATGGTGGTGCAGGAAGCGCCCTGAAAACCAAAGACGCCACCCAAGCGGTGCGCGATTCTCTTTATAAAATACTCGATGAGATATATGCTCTGTTATTAGCCGGTGCAAATGCCCGTGAAGCAGTGATTCGAGGCTGTCAACTCCTAGAAGATGAACCTCGCTATAATGCCGGAACGGGTTCGGTATTGCAATCTGATGGACAGATTCGCATGAGTGCGTCGCTGATGGATGGTAAATATCAGCGCTTTAGCGGTGTGATTAATGTATCGCGGATCAAAAATCCCATCAAGTTGGCGAAGATTTTGCAAGATTGTCCCGATCGCGTCCTCTCGGATTATGGATCGGCGGAACTGGTGCGGGAAGTGAATGCACCCATTTACAACCCGTTAACCGAGAAACGATTACAGGAGTGGCTACAGGAGAGACAGGACAACTTTGAACGGGCGATGGCGGATGTGGTTAGCGAACCTGAACTTCTTTCCTCGGAAGCCGGACGGGGTACGATTGGGGTAGTCGCGTTAGATAGTCAGGGATGCTTGGCGGCGGGTACATCGACCGGAGGTAAAGGGTTTGAACGGATTGGTCGGGTCAGTGATTCGGCAATGCCTGCGGGGAATTACGCCAACCTGAAAGCCGGTGTAAGCTGTACCGGGATTGGTGAAGATATCATTGATGAATGCTTCGCCGCACGGGTTGTGGTGCGCGTCACCGACGGTTTATCCTTAGCCGATGCCATGGCACGTTCCATAAAAGAAGCAAAGGAGAATCGGCGGGATTTAGGTGCGATCGCGATTGATGCTACAGGTGCGATCGCCTGGGGCAAAACCAGCCAAATTCTCCTCGCTGCTTACCATACCGGTCACCAAAAGGGAGACACACTCGAAATAATTGAGGAGGTGCAAACGGTATAGCAGAGGTTATCCTTCATCAATAGGCTCGCATCAACCAATCTCGCAGGTTGCCTGGATGGGGACAGTATTTCTGGGCAAGACATGCTGTTCCATCTCAGCTTCCAGCTAATTTTGGATAAATCAGCCTAGTCGAGTTAACCACAACTGACGTAATACAGTGAAAACAGACGTATTACGCTCTTGTCTGTAGTTTCGCTGATCAACTCCCTTGAGTCAAGTTTTGTTTGCAAATCTTTATAAGGGTCGCGATCGGTAAATTTTCGCAGAGGGTTCTCCCACGATTTTCCCTTGCATTTCTCGCCCAAGAAATGAATGATACATCAAGTTGGCGTGAGGAATTGGAAGGGGTGCGGGGTGGATCGAGATCAACGGTAATTCGTCGCTATATTGAATGACTGGATAATCCGGATAAAGTCAGTTTTCAAGCGGCGTTGGAATTTAAAGTATTGAGAAATTATGACACTGAGATTTATTAGCCCAAAAACTGACTTTGCCTTCAAGAAAATATTTGGATCAAACGACAGCAAAGATATTCTGATTAGCTTTTTAAATGCCTTGATTTACGAGAGCAATCCAGTGATTCAGGATTTAGAAATCATTGATCCCTATAATCCCAGGGATGTCGTTGATCTCAAAGATAGCTATCTAGATGTCAAAGCTTTGCTGGATAATGGCTCAACAGTGTTAATTGAAATGCAGGTACTAAATGTGGCGTTTTTTGAGAAGCGCGTCATTTATAACCTGACCAAAACTTATGCGAATCAATTAAAATATGGGGAAGGATATTCTCACCTTAAACCAGCCATTGCCTTAACCCTTACCGATTTCCCAATGTTTGACCAGACTCAACGATTCCTGACGCGCTTTTGCTTAAAGGAAAAACAGGAGTTGTTTGATTATCCTGATCCGGAAATCGAGTTAATCTTTGTGGAATTACCCAAATTTACTAAAACCCTTGAGGAATTAGACAGTTTAACTGATAAATGGATTTACTTTATTAAAGAGGCTCCCAGCTTGGAAGTCATTCCACCCACCTTTAAGCAACTTCCGGAACTGGATAAAGCCATGAATATCGCGAATCAAGCGAATTTAAGTGTAGAGGAATTGGAAAAATTGCGTAAGCAAGAAATGTTTCTCGAAGACCAACGAGGTTTTATTATCAAGGCAAAGCAGGATGGATTATCAGAAGGATTAGAGCAAGGAATAGAGCAAGGATAAGTGCAAGGATTAGAGCGAGGATTAGAACGAGGGCGTCGAGAGGGAGAAATCCGAGCGATATTACGTTTACTGGAGCGACAGTTTGGGTCAATGTCTCCAGAAATCATTAACCAGATTCAAAATTTATCTTTTGAACAATTGGAACATCTAGGAGATGATGTTTTAGACTTCAATAGTGTAGAAGAATTATCAAACTGGTTAGAAGACAATGGGATGAACAGGTGATTGGGTTAGGGCTTGCTGCATAACGGCAAAACCCTTATCTATCAAGGCTTTGAGTAGCATGGACATTGGATCATATTCAAGGAAATAGGGTAAAACCCTTTCATACCCTTGCACCGCTATCAGGGAAAATGTATCATTGCCTCCCCAGCTCCCCCAGCTCCCCCTGCCTCCCCTGCCTCCCCAGCTCCCCCAGCTCCCCCAGCTCCCCCAGCTTCCCCTGCTTCCCCAGCTCCCAACAGAAGGATGCCTAAAAGCAAAGCTAATCAATGATAATAGTTTTTTATATTTGCACCGCAGCGAAATTGGTTTACATTATGAATAGAGACAAACAAACCACACGGAGCAAATCAAACCATGTTTACCACCTACCAAAACGGACTGATCAATTGCACCCCTGTTGAAACCAAGACAAACCCCACCAACTCTCCCACCTCACCCCAACAACCCATCAAGCCACTGCAAACCATCAAGCAATGGTTAGAGAACATCGAAATTCACAACCCCGCCAAAGCTAGATTTTTCTGCAAAATGATTCCCGCCCAGTGCCCGTTTGAACGCGATATCTGCCTGTTTGGGCGTCGGGTTGCTCACATTCCTCCCTTGTGCAAACTCAATCCTTTCTATGACGAATTCGTTAGCCTTCGCTTTCGCGCCCTTTGCTACTTGGCTGACCAATGTGGGGAAGATATCAGTGCTTATTGTTAGTCATTTGTCATACTCGCTACGCGAGAAGCAAGCTACGTCATGGGAGACTATACATCCATTACGCGCAGCAAAAATGCCCACTTATCGGCAATCTCTTCAATAATCTTAGCCGTCGGTTTTCCCGCACCATGACCCGCCTTAGTTTCAATGCGAATTAAGACCGGATTATCCCCAGAATGTGCTGTTTGTAACGCCGCCGCAAACTTGAAACTATGGGCTGGAACCACGCGGTCATCATGATCCGCCGTCGTAATTAATGTTGCTGGATAAGCCGTTCCTGGCTTGAGATTATGTAACGGAGAATAGGCATAAAGCGCCTTAAACTCCTCCTGATTTTCCGGTGAACCATAATCAGAACACCACGCCCAACCAATCGTAAACTTATGGAAGCGCAGCATATCCATGACACCAACTGAAGGAAGGGCAGCACGGAATAAATCTGGGCGCTGAGTCATGCAAGCCCCGACTAATAAACCACCATTACTTCCCCCACCAATTGCCAGTTTTTGCGGACGAGTATATTTATTCTCAATTAACCACTCCGCTGCGGCAATAAAATCATCAAACACATTTTGCTTATTCAGCTTTGTTCCAGCTTGATGCCAATCTTCGCCATACTCTCCACCGCCTCGGAGATTCGGAATCGCATACACGCCTCCCATCTCCATCCACACCAGATTACTAATCGAAAAGCTGGGAGTTAGGGAGACATTAAAACCACCGTAACCATAGAGATAGGTGGGATTATTGCCATCCAACGTCAACCCCTTTTTGTGGGTAATAAACATCGGCACTTGTGTTCCATCTTTACTTGGGTAAAACACTTGCCGCGTTTCGTATTGAGTCGGATCAAAGTCTACGGTCGGTTGGCGAAATAGGGAACTTTCCCCCGTTACCATATCGTAGCGGTAAATCGTTGCTGGGGTAGTGAAACTGGTAAACACATAGAAGGTTTCCGTATCATAACGTTTCCCGCCAAATCCCCCGGCTGAACCAATTCCCGGTAATTCCACCTCCCGAACCAAGGCGCCATTGAGGTCAAAAATCTTAATGGCAGAACGGGCATCTTTGAGGTAATCGGCGACAAATTGGTTATTCAGAACACCGACATCTTCTAAAGTTTCTTCGGCTTGGGGAATCAGTTCTTGCCAGTTCTCCCGTGCTGGGTTATGAATATCAATGGTAATCACCCGACCTCGTGGTGCGTCTAAGTCAGTTTGGAACCAGAAGATTGACCCGTCATTGTCAATCAGACTAAAATTCGCTTCAAATTCTGAAATCAATTCGACGATGGGAGAATCGGGGGTTTGTAAGTCTTTGTAGAAAACCAGATTCTTCGGATCAGTTCCTTGACTGACATAAATAATCAGATAATGACCATCTTCCGTTACTGAACCATTAAACATCCATTCTTTCTGGTCAGGGCGATGATAAATTAGCAGATCATCAGATTGGGCTGTGCCGAGTTTGTGATAATAGAGTTTGTGATAATAATTAGCATCTTCTAATTTTGTGGCATCATTGGGTTCGTCATAACGGCTATAGAAAAACCCTTGATTATCCGTTGTCCAGGATGCACCGGAAAACTTTACCCATTGGAGATGATCCGATAAATCTTCTCCCGTTTCCACATCCCGCACTTTCCATTCTTGCCAATCGGAACCGGAGGTGGATAAACCATACGCCATACGGTTCCCATCATCACTCATAGCGGCACCCGATAGGGCGATAGTCCCGTCTTCGGAGAGGGTATTGGGGTCAATCAGGACTCTGGGTTCTCCATCGAGAGAGGTTAAGGTGTAGAGAACGCTTTGGTTCTGAAGTCCATCATTTTTGAAATAGAAGTAGCGGTTCCCTTCTTTATAGGGAATGCCATATTTTTCGTAATTCCAGACTTTGGTGATTCGCTGCTTCAGGGATTCCCGTTGGGGGATGTCTTCGAGATAGCCGAAGGTGACTTTATTTTGCGCTTCTACCCAGGCTTTGGTTTCGTCAGAGTCGGGATCTTCTAACCAGCGATAGGGGTCAGCGACTTTCGTGCCATGATAGTCGTCTACTTGGTCAGCTTGGCGGGTGGTGGGGTAGGTCAGAGGTTGGTGAGAAGATGGCATAGTCTGGAATGTGAGGCAGCGTTTTCTAGTGTAGCGCTCTTTGGGGAAGGGTTAGGAAGCGTGTGGGGGATAGGGTGCGATCGCGTAAAGATTACCATAAGCTGTCATGCATTTAAATTGGGTATTAGTAGCGAGCAAGATGCTCGCATTACAAGGATTTCACCATTGTTAACATTAAGGTTTAAATGCCGAACAGTTTACCAGAACACAAGTAACGTCGTAACGTAGGGTGGGTTAGGCGGGATTTCAACGGAAGCGATAACCATTTAATGAACAATCCAACCTAACCCACCGATGTTAACTGGGAGGTGTATTATTTAATCAACGTTCTATCGGTATCCAATCCCCGATGGAATGAATAGCACAGAATTTAGTAAGAGCGATCGCGAATTATATAAAGGTCAGGATGCCGATGACTGTTAGGGGAATGATTTAGAGTGGGAATAATTGCTTCATTGCAGTATTCGCTGAGTGTTTCAGACGCAATCTTCGGGCATTTGTTGGATAATTTCCATTGTTCTAACGCTGACAGTGCAGACTCGTTGGAGCAAATCAATCACCTGTTCTTTGTAATCGGCAAACTTGTAGGTATTGAATTTTTCGCGGATGGTAGGATCTCTGGGTTTCTTCTCTTTGTATTGGTCGAGAATCCATTCCAGAGCGGAGCGGTTGCCGAGTTTATAATCCCAGGCAATAGCGGGAACACCTGTGAGTTGGGTATTTTCATCCAGGATGATCACGCCCTTGGTTTTGTCTGCTTTGAGTTTGGCTTTGGGGATGGCTTTGGTGGCGATTTCGTTGCGAGTTAAACCGTAAAGTTCGGCAGTTTCATAGGTAAGATGCAGATTCATTAAAACTTTGCCCCAGGTTGCCCATTGATGGAAGTCAACATAGAAGGGTAGGCGGGGAAATTGACGTTTGAGGTTGATTTCGTATTTGGTGCGGTAGGCGGGATGGTGGAGAACGGCGTAGGTGTAGTGAAAGATGTCTTGTTTGGTGATGGTGGTATCGTTGTAGTGTTTATGGAATTGGGTTAAACCCCAGTCGGTGATGTTGTCGATGCGGTTCCCGTTTTCGTCGTAGCGATAGAGGGGAAGACAGATAGTTTTTTCGAGTAAATCGAGACTACTCGGATAATCAGTTGCTAAAACTTGAAAGGGTTTAGAAGAAGATTGACCAGACAAACAGATCAAATGATTTAATACTTTGTTAATTGGAAAAATTTCACGTTGATTGCCAAATATATCTATTGGAATATAGTCGAAATACAAAAAATTAGGACTATATGGACGATATGCAGCTCTAGTAATTTTCAAAAAATTAAACTTATCTTTCTTTCCTTTTCTGAGTTTATCTCTCTTTATCATTTTGCTCCATTTTATTAAATTTCTATCCTCCAAAAAGTTGTCTAAGATAGGATTAGATTCTGCTTTAGTATCTAAGTATTTTTTCTCCTTTTTATATTTATGCCACCTATCAACTTCTTTGTTATACTCCTCCATAAAAAACCTTGATTTACTGGCTAATGCATTGGGGTTGAAGTCATATACCCACTCATCACGGTTTGTAGAAATTCCAATCGAGTACAGCTTGAAAAGGGATTCAACATCTAATTCCTCATCCGCTGCTCTGGATTTCTTGCTACAGATTTCTAGTAGATTCTCAAATTCATTACCAGCTTGTTCTAGCCAATAGTTGTCCTTATCAGGTGAAATGCGCTCAAAATAAATATTCTCAAAATCTGTGTGAGAGAGAAATTCAAGCTTTTGCTCAGAAATATCAAATTCTGGTCTCCTTGCGTAAAAAATTCTGGAGCTACTGCATCTATCTTTAGGTTGCTTTACCAAAAAAGCAATTGCTACACCTGTTTGTATTCCAAAAACATTGTGTTTCGTGCCTGAAATCTTAGGATTTTTCCTGACATCACCACCCAAATCTATGACATAAATGTCACTAAATTCTTGTGCCAGAACCTTCCTAAAACCGTCAAATCCTCTAGCATTAATAAATGATGAGTTTGTTATAAATGCAATAATTCCCTTATTTCCTAAACGACTTGTTCCCCATCGAAAGAAGCGAGAATACGGATCGTATATTTTCATTTTTTGAGCATTACTCTCGGCAACATAAGTTTTGCGAATTTGCTCGTCCACTGCTTTGTAATAACGATTTTTATTATTGTCATTCTCACTTTCTTGGTTTGCATTGTAAGGTGGATTTCCAATAATCACTGAAATATTACGACTATTTTGATCCTGGATTCGTACTGTATTTTGCACACTCATAGCAAATAGATCAAGCTGCTTCCCTTCAAAACCGCAATGCTCTAACGTATCCACCAAGCAAATATTCTTAAACTCTTCATACTGTCCCATCTTTTGCTGATAGGTAAATTCAATATTCAAATTGGCAATGTAATAAGGCAAAATCGCCACTTCATTGCAGTGGATTTCGTACTTATATTTATGTTCCAGCTTATCGGGCGGCAAATATTCGATCAGTTCGGTCACATAGGTTCCCGTACCCGTACAAGGGTCAAGAATCTCCACCCCCGGATCACTCAGTAATTTGCCAAAGTGCTTATGCACCAGATAGTCCGCACTCTCAATCATAAAGCGGACAATTTCATTAGGCGTGTAGACAATGCCCAACCGATCTGCTGCCTTGGGGTTATACGCCTTATAAAAATTCTCGTAGACTGCTTTGAGAAACTTCTGCTTTTCGTGGTGGTTAGCGATGTTTTCTGACTTACGACGAATCACCACATAATAGTGTTCAATGCTCTTGAGAGTATTCTTCCGAGTGGCTCCCGTGAAAAACGTGTTAATAATTTCCGACAGTTCCCGCGCAATATTGTTTTCCCGATGAAACTGTGACTCATGGAAAATATTGGTAAAAATATCCTCCGTGAGAATGTGCTGAATCAACATCTCATGGATATCAAAAATCTCGATTTCGGGGTTGATAGACTGGCGACAGACTTCCAGAAAAGCGTTGCGGCGTTCCCTAAATTCTCTATTGCTGGCTTCCTGTTGAGTGATAATGTCCCGCAGAGCTTTCAGAATGTGGGGAATGTCTTCTTTGAACTTGTTGATAGCAGAGCGAAAGTCCCGCACTTCTGGGCGTTCGTACTCCACAAAAGTGGTAATCAGACTATCCAAGGCTTCGGCATCTCCCATAGAGACGCGCAACTGCTCTCG
Source organism: Coleofasciculus sp. G1-WW12-02 (assembly GCF_040219735.1). Taxonomy (NCBI): domain Bacteria; kingdom Bacillati; phylum Cyanobacteriota; class Cyanophyceae; order Coleofasciculales; family Coleofasciculaceae; genus Coleofasciculus; species Coleofasciculus sp. G1-WW12-02. The sequence goes on from NZ_JAVJRX010000116.1 coordinate 16,514, forward strand.
ACTGTGCTGAATCAGGACAGCACTTTGGGAGTCTTCAAACAGGATATTTTCGTCGGGATAACCTTTCTCAAGTTTTTTCTCAATTTCTTCATCAAGATTATCGTACTGATCTTTGCTCTCCCACCACCCATGATCTAGGCGGATGGCATCCTTCACCGTGCCATCGGGGAAAACGGTGGTATTGAACTTGGTTTTGAAATCCAGTTCAGGGATCAGAAGATAGTTGTGAGGTTTGCAGTAGTCATTCAGCAGACGCTCAAAGGCATTGCGAATGCTGGTTTCCTTACGAGAACCCCCGTAGCGAATAATTTTTTCAACTTCTGCTTGATATTGCGTTATCAGCAATCTGGACATACAGCGACTCCCGCAATCCTAACACCTGGGCAAATTGAGGACTGAATCTAGCTTAACCCGCTTTGAATGGGAAGTTGAATAGTCGCCATGATGTAGGGGGCGGGTTTAGTCACATCGGGGTTAGGCGAAGAAACGATAATAGTAAAACCCGCCCCTACAGATGTACCATAAGGCAAACGTCAGTCTTTTGGTGGAGTGCGATCGCGTATAGGTCATTCTACCAGAATGTAAGCATCCTAAGTCATATCTGATTAATTTCTTCACAACGTATCATTTAACGTTTCCACGTCATGCCAATCCTGAGACATACCATAAATCTGCATTTGCTGGCAACGTTTCACATAGAATTTAGCCGCGTGATCACCAGAATTCACTTGCACGATAGACTGAAAAATTGCCAGCGCCTCAGCAAACTGCTCCTGATGATACAGACAAACACCTCGCTCAAACTCCCCACGAGTTTGCGTCTTTAACGTAATCAACGATGGTGGCTCACCATCATACACTTCATACACGCCCACCGCCGTCTTTTTCCCTTTCACCCGCACTTGCCCTAAAAATCGATAACTAAACTCCCCAGGTTGTTCCAGACAAGATAACGTTTGTTCACTGATTAAAATACCAGCCTTATAAACCTTAGTTAACCCCTCTAACCGAGATGCCAAATTCACCGCATCGGCAATCACCGTGCTTTCCATCCGCTGTTCTTCGCCAATTGTGCCTAACATTAATGTTCCCGTATGTAACCCCACACCAATAGCAATCGGGGCATAGCTAAGACTGCCACGATGTTGATTATAAATCACCACTTGTCGTTGCATTTCCACCGCTGCTCTCACCGCTGCTTGGGCTGACTCTGGAAACAGCGCCATCACCGCATCCCCAATATATTTATCAATAAATCCCTGATGATTGCGAATCACAGGACCGACTCGTTTCAGGTAGGAGTTGAGAAAGTTAAAATTATCCTTGGGTGACATATTTTCTGACAAACTGGTAAAGTCGCGAATGTCAGAAAACAAAACCGTCATATTTTCCAGAACCTGATCACCCAGTTGCACATCTAAAATGCTTTCTTTTTGGAGGAAGCGCAAAAACTCACGCGGCACAAAACGACCATAGGCTAAGTTAATTTTTGATAAATGGATATGGGTTTTAATCCGTGCCAATAGTTCCTTTTTATAAATCGGTTTCGTCAGATAATCATTCGCCCCCGATTCCAACCCCTCCACCAAATCAGAGACTTGATTCTTTGCCGTTAGCAGCACCACCGGCAGTTCATTCGGCGGGAACTGTTCGCGAATTTTTTGACACACCTCATACCCTGTCATTCGAGGCATCATCACATCCAGTAAAATTAGATCCGGTTTAAATCCTCTTTGAATAATGTTTAATGCCTCTATGCCATTAGATGCTTGGGTAATCGCATAGTTCTCTAAGGATAAATGATTCACCAAAACCTGAATATTAATCGGTTCATCATCCACGACTAAAATTTTTAACTTGTTCTGATTTGCCGCAAATTCAGCCGCAGTCGTGGTTATTTCATCGGTGACAATTGGGTTTGTTTTAACCTCTGTTGCACTTCCATTCAGGGTGAACCCTTTCCATAGAGTTGGAGTAGCAGATTCTACGGGTTGAGGTGCCGTTAATTTATCAGAATCCAAGGATTCAACAAATTCAGATAGCGGTAAAGTAAATGTAAATCGGGAACCCACCCCCAATGTTGACTCCACCCAAATTTGACCCCCATGTAATTCCACCAACTGTTTGGTAATTGCCAATCCCAAACCTGTCCCCCCGTATTCCCGCGCAGTTGATCCATCGGCTTGTTCAAAGGACTCAAAAATTCGCGGGAGTTGCGTCTCCGGGATACCAATTCCCTGATCTGAAACTGTAATCTCTAAGTAAGAGTTCACCACGTTAGTAGAAACCTCTAATACCCCTTTATCGGTAAATTTAATCGCGTTTCCCACCAGGTTATGCAAAATCTGTTGCACCCGATTTTCATCGGCTTTAACTGGGGGAATGTCTATGCCAATCCTATTGATAAGCTGGATGGGTTTTTTACCCAATAGGGGTTGAGACAGTCGCAAGACAATATCGGTGACTTCCCGAATTCCTACAGGTTTAATTTGCAGTTCAATAGTTTTATGTTTCAGCTTAGCAAAATCTAAGATATCGTTAATCAAATGAGACAGACGCCGACCACTGGATACCACCATCGACAGATTCGCTCGTTGTTCCTCTGTCAAGGAACCTGTCGCACCATCAATCATCGATTCAGCAATGCCAATCATGCCATTTAACGGCGTTCTCAGTTCATGGGAGGTATTGGCTAAAAACTCATCTTTCAGCTTATCCATGCGTTCTAATGCCGCATTTTTAGACTCTAATTCTTGGGAATACGCTTGCAGCCGCACGCGGGCTTCCATAAACCGACGTTCTAAAATCAATCCCAGACAGAGGATAAAGACTAACATTCCCCAAGGGTAAAGTTCTTGCTGATTGTATAGGTCTTTAATTCCCACTAAAAGGTCATGAATTCCCAAAAGGGAAAAAATAATAAATCCGGTTGTAAATAATTTTGCCTCGACATTACCCCGCACCGAAAATTTCAGGGCAATGATCAGGATAACAAGAATTGTCGCTAAAATAGAAAATTGCAGAAAAGTATTAATCGGCTTGACATACTCTAATTGGATGACGAGTAAGGTAAAAGCAATCATGGCACAAACTAAATTAATTTGCCATAACCGCCGCACGATTCCCTTATAGCCTCGCCCAAATATCTGCTCAAAAAATAGACAGACAACCACAGGTACTAAATAGAATGAAGCAAAGTAGGTATAAAGAATTACTGAGCGCGGCAACGGAAAGAATAGAAACGTGAGTTCATTGCCTAAAATGCTAAATACACCAATGACCGTGGCTAAAATCCCAAATAAAAAGTAAGATTTCCATTCCTTTTGCTGCCAAGACAAGCCAATAGCCACCAAGCCGATTAGGGTAAAAAAGCAGCCCAAAACAAACTTGCTGATATTTTGTTGAACTAAATTTTGCATCAACGTCCGTTGAGATCCCAGGCTGACTGAGCGATAGGTTCCAACTCGAATAGGCTCCTGCTTTGTTACATGAACTTTAAAATAAAGTGTTTTTCCGGCAAAATTGGCGTCCAATGGAATAAGAAACCAATAGGGATTGAGTAATTTAAGCTGATTTGAAGCATTAACTACGGCAAATTCATCGATAAGCTGACTATCCAGATAGGCTTCTAGATAGGAAATACCACGCCTATCTAAGCTAGGATATCGCCATTGACCTGGGGGTAATTTTACCCGCAACCAAGCAACACGTTCCCCCTTTGGCACTTCAAGTTTGCCAGGAACTTGAAAGGGTTGCCAAGCAGAATTATACCAATCCTCCTGTGTCCAAATCGGAACACCATCCTCATTGACTGGAGAATCCCCCCAACGATATTGCCATCCTTGAGTCAGTTGGATAGGCGGCGACTCGGTGAAACGCTGAGACGGAAGCTGATTCGGCGTCCGCCAAAGCAGTAAGCCAAACAGTACAGCCAGCCAGAAAGCACCTAGGGTTAAGGCAATCCGAGTACGGTTCCATCTGACTCTAAACCTCATTGTGTCCCTCTCTATCGGCGCTATTACCTCTCCTTGCAGGGTAGCAATTTTTGACCCTTCGCTTCGTTCAGGGAACCTGGTTTTGAGTTAGTGTTCGGCGCACTATTGCCTATTCCCTGTTCCCTATTCTCTGTTCCCTAAACGAAGCGCTTGATGATTTAGGTGTAAAGAAAGATATGATCCCAGATGTAATCAATTAATTGTTTAGCATCATCTAAAGGCAAAACCTGACAACATCCTTGCTTATCTTTTGTCAATAAGGGGATTTCCGAAAGACTTGCCGTATCTTTACCATCTTGCACCAATTTACCCCGAATCTCTTCTAAATTATGAATCGGACCATTGATATCAAAATCAATCTTTGTGCCAAAGTTCTCATCCATCCAGGTTTCAATTTGGTTATCCAACTGTTCAGGGGTTAGGGGCTTAGGGCTAGTTAACAGATGGTAATAAACCAGAATTATTTCTTTACATTCCTCCTCTTCCGCCGCATCAATTAAGGCATGAAACACGCTGGCATTATTTGCCATATTCTTAAAAAATAGGGTTTCGGTCACAGTTTGGCGGAATTTAATCTGCTTACTCTTATAATTGCTATACTGCTTGTAGGCAAATCCCCCTAATGTCACCAGTAGCGATAACACAGCAACGAGGACGGGCATAATATCCCGGACATCTTCTTCACTTGCCTGGACTATCTCCAAAACCGATGGTCCCATCGTAAAAAATAAAATAGCCCCAATAACAATGAGAAGTTTAGGCAGAACTCTCAGGATGATTGGAATAGCGGCACCAACAGCCGGAACGATTAAGAGGAGACGGTCTTTCCAGGTCATGCTAATTTTGATATTGGGGAAGAGGAGTTCTAGATCAAATTTAGGGATATTCTTGTAAAAATAGAGATACATCTTCCCTGGTGTGAACTGGAGGGAGGCTAATTTGTCACCTTTGCTTTGAAAATAATCGGCGCTTTTGAATTTAATCAACAAAACGACTCGTTCAAAAACATTGATTTTTTTATCTTTTTTTCTGATAAACTTTTTGATCTGAATGGTTTCTTCATAATCCCCGCGACAGTAGCAGACGAGTTGGTCAAATTCATCAAAATCAACATCAGTTTTCAGTTGAATTAAGGACTTTTCTTTAAAGGCGCGTTGTAAACTATTCGGAGAGAGGGGAACATAATTGGCGCGTTCGAGAATCGTCTGAAAGTCTGTAACCACATTTGCCTCGCGTTCGGCTAATTTATCGGGAGTGAGTTCAACTCTCGATTGAGTATCAGCATCAGGATTAAACGGATCATAATTATTCTTTAACCGTTCCAAATAGGCATGAAACTTAAAATGATAATAGGCGGAAAGTAAAGTACAGAAATCCCGGAACTGTTGCACCTTCTCGTTAGGCAACTGTCCATCGTCTAGGCACAGTTCGATTAAATCGCTGCGACGATAGGGAATGAATGCTTCTCGGTCTTGATAAGTCGCCATATCTGACAATAGACTAAGTAGTCGGACTTTCATTAAAGTTTACTGTTGAGACTAGGGAACAGGGTACAGAAATGACCCTTCACTTCGCGCATAGGAAACCTGGTTTTGACAATCTTTAACTCGAATGGGAATGACTGGTATGCTGGTGGGCAGTGCCCACCCTACGGTATATCAAGGGTTTCGGCGATCTAAAAATGCTTATTTCAGGGTGATTAATCTTTAAATCAGCCCAACAAAATAGATGTCTAGGTACTTATTTCATATACACAAACCCAGCACCAATTCCCTGTGACGGGTCGCGAAGCCTGATATTTTTAATCGGTACGGCTGAACAGGGTAATGGAGATGCCCAACATCGGACTGTCCAGTTTGCTGGATAGACATAAGTAACATCATTCACTTGGTCAGATACTAGATTAGCACTCGGTAAGGGAGGAGGTAAAATTAATCGGGATTGAGCATTATCCTGAATCAGACCAACAGTAGTCAAGCCAATGACAAATAGGGAAGCCAATAAGATTGTTTGAGGTTGTTTTAGGGTGTGAGTGAATCGAGACAGGGGCTGGGTCAATTTAAAGGGGATTTTTTCAAACAGTCTTTGACCATATATTGCCCCAAATAAAGCCGGAATAAGCAGAAAATAGCCCAAGCCAAACCGGAGCAAAGGACTTTGAATCATAATAAATGTAATACCGAGTAATCCTAATAATAATATCCAGGCAGTCCCTAATTTAAGGTGTTTTCTAAATTGACGGAATATAGGGATAGAGAAAAGAATGACAAAAATTGTAATTAAAGCCATGATTTGAGATTTAACCGAACCTTTTAGCCATCGCCAAACTCCTAAAGCTATAGCCGTCAATCCTGACTCTTCTGAATCCGAAAACACCCACCAAAACTTGATGGGTTTAGTTTCCTTTATGGCTTTTTCGATGGGAACTGACCAAGGCAGGTCGAGGCACATAAAGGTTGAAGGATACAGGGGGCATCCGGATGTGGTCAGGCTATATAAAACTATGGGTGATAGGATTAATATAGTAATAGCACCACCTGCCAATAGCCGCTTAATTCGTACTTTAAACTGATTACCCATTAGATAAAAAAGAAATCCTATGGGGAGCAGCGGTAGAGCCGAAAGCTTAATGGTTACGGCTCCGGCTGATAGAATTAGAGGGATAGTTTTAGCATCGAAAAGAGGCGTTTTGGCATTAGTATTCCCTAAAGTAGACTGAGCGTTGTGTGAAATAACCAGAATTGTCCAGGCTGTCACTCCAATAAGGAAAGCAACTGTGACATCAGGAGAAAATGAGATGAGTATTGGTGAACCCGTCAATACGGTTCCCGTGTAAACGAGAATGGCAATAGCTGAAAAGATCAATAAAAACCAGTCCGATAAGCGTCCTTTACGGCTGAGTATTTGATTCAGCGTAATTAGAGATTGTAAAATAGCGATAAGGAAGATAAAGCCATTGGTAATCGCACTGACTCGACTGCCAAAAATTGGTGAAGTTAACGGCGCAGCGAGAGCAAACCAAGAGGAAGTAAAGCCAAACTTAGCATTGATTAGCGCTAATCCATTAACCGCGCCAAATTGAGACATCCATCGCATAGAACCAAAGTGATAGAGTCCGGTGTCAAACCAGACTATTTTTTGACTGGTAAAAGCGGCAATAATTAGTTCTAAGGTAATAAATCCAACGATAGGGCTGGGAGAAAGACGCGATCGCACCGCAGCCAGTTCACTCCGGGTTGGCTGAGACAACACAGATAGGGCGACTAAACCGAGGGCAAGGAGGAAGCCAACGGCGCTAGATAATGGTAAAATCAAGGAAGTTGCCAGCAGGGAGACACACAGGACAATGATTCCCAGCCAGACGGCGGCGATGAAGCGATCGCCTCTACGATCAATGCGATCGGCTTTCAACCGATTCACAATAGCTGTGCCAATTGAGAAACAAACACCAATCAGAAAAAGCCAAGTGATCATAAAATAAAGCATTCAGTACCTCTAGTCCTAATGAGCGCGATCGCGATCGTTGCTATTTATTTTCATTTAGAAGTCTATCAACAGAGATTGGGCTTTGGGGATTGAGTGGCTAGGATTCTGGGGGATTTCTTGCAAGTGCAACCGGAGGTGGAAAAAGACACAACACGGATGAAAGAACAGAGAGTGTTGAATGTATAGGGGCGGTTTAGGTGATGCGATCGCAAGCTACTCATGATAACCTTTCCTCAAACCCGCCCTGACCGAGTTTTGAGTTCCCATCTCCCCCCAATTCAGCCAGATTGCGGAACCGGAGTCACCAGAATCCGCCTTATGGCGATATTTATTGCGAGAGAGTAAATGTTATAATGCTTGAAAGCTAGAGAGCCAGGGTAGGTATAGGTTTTTATGAGTACAGTGTTAGTCGTAGAGGACGATCTCACCCAACAACATTTGCTCTCGAAGCTGCTTGAGCGTGTAGGGCTGACGGTAATTGTAGCTGGGGATGGTGTGGAGGCGCTGGAGAAAATTCAGCAATTTCCCCCGGACTTGGTGATTTTGGATATTGTCCTCCCCCGCATGAATGGCTATGAAGTCTGTCGTCGCCTGAAATCGGAACCGGAAACCCAGACTATCCCGGTGTTAATGTGTTCGGCGAAAAAAGAGGATTTTGACCGCTACTGGGGGATGAAGCAAGGGGCGGATGCTTATTTAGCCAAGCCTTGTCATCCCCAAGAAATCGTCGAGACTGTAAAGAAATTGTTAAAGTCCCATCATCGAGCTGTAAGCTGATTGGTGATTAGGAACTGGAGCAGATCCTACCTCTGCATCTACATTCCCGTATTCCTGCGTTCGATGAGTTTCAGGAGGATTTCTCCATGGAAAGAGCGACTAATGGGATAGAAGTACGCCCAAACTAAACCTCCCATGAGGACAATAGCGGGAATCGGACCAATCAGCAGACGAATCGTCCACAACGCTGATTCTGGTTGAGTCGTGGGTAACTGTTCAGATGTGGTGGAGATGAATCCAGACATATCTAAGGCTTTACCCACGAGGAACAGTGCGATCGCGACGGCCATTTTATGTAATTGTACAACTAACCCATAGAAAATGCCCTCACGTCGTTGTCCGGTGTTGAGTTCGTCAAAATCAACGACATCGGGAAGCATCGACCAGGGTACAATATAAGCCGTAGACAAACCCAGTCCCACAAATATCGCCAGAACATACATTAATCCCACTTGATTGGGTTGTAAGAAACACAGTCCCAGCAACGCGCATACGGTTACAGGGATACCCATCCCATAGATAGCACGTTTACCCACACGCTTTGCGATCGCACTCCAGACAAACGTCATGCTCAAGGCTGTTCCTTGAACGGTTAGTGCGGTTTGGGTAAAGTGATGATCGGGTAATCCCATCCAATGAATCACAAAATAGGGGAGAATCGCCGCCGTTGTTTGCAGACTTAACCAAGAACACAAGTAAATCCCAATTACACAAATAAAAGGGAAGTTACTAAAAGCAATCCGAAACTGTTGGGTGATGGGTAAAAAGGATACCTGAGTCAGGGGTTCCCGTTGGGCTTCGATTTGCTTATAACGCTTATAGGTTCCCCAAACACAGAGGAAAACCGCTAAGGTGGCGACGACTGCACAAATTGTTCCCAGAATCCGATATTCAAGAGCTGGATCATCAACTCGGGCAAAAATAATCTGGGCTAAACCCAGGGAAAAAATACTCGCACCGATACTAAACGCGGCTTTGAAGCTAATTAAACCAATGCGCTCATCATAACCTTGAGTCAGTTCAGCCGCTAACGCATTATGGGTGAGGACAACCGAGGTAAACGCGGCATAAAACAGAATACCAACTCCGCCGTAATAGGCAAATAGTAGCCACTGATTCGAGGTTGGGGGTACAAACCACTGCAAGCTAAAACCAATCCCCAAGGGAATCGCCCCGATCAGCATCCACGGGTAACGCCTTCCCAAAGGGGAACGAGTGCGATCGCTTAAATACCCAATCATCGGATCGTTAATCGCATCCCAAACCTTGCCAATCAGCAAAACACTCCCCGCCAAGGTGGGATTTAATCCCGCGACATTGGTTAGGAAAAACAGCAAGAAAAAGACTAAGATGTTACCTGGAATCTCCCCTCCCAGTTCTCCGGCTCCATAAGCGAGTTTGGTGGGCAAATTCAATTGATCAGGGAGACTTTTCTGGGGGACAGGATTAGCCATCAGGGATGTTTACAACTCATGCATGAGTGATCATCTCACTTCTGATGGCAGATGACAAGTTTGTCCTTTGTCCTTCCTGCACAGGTTATCAATTAATTATCATGCACTTGTGCTACTTCATGCAGCGACTTTTCAAATTCCATGCGCTGTTGAGCATTGCGGAGAAAGTAACCGTTCATCATTGCAGAAACTAATAACCGACTCAGATTTTCACGGTTGGTAGTAACGGTGACATTAAAATGTTCGTGAGGTAGGGCGCCTAACATTCCGATTAGGTTGCGTTCCATCACCTGAATCACTGCAGGATCGGGTTTAGAGAGTTGTGCAATTGTTTCTGGATGCAGAGACTGGACATATTGCCAGAGGAAGTTACCGCCTTCGCCTTCACTACCAAAGAATTCTGGAGCTCGATTTGACAGATTGTTCATGGTAATAATCGAAAATGGGTAGAGTCGTTTGTTTTTCTATCTCTTATCTCTTACTTTAATCAATCTCATCGCCATCGCCTAGTGAGTGCAACCGAACACCGATGGCGGATTTTACGACGTGTTGAACCATAAACTCACATTAAATAGGTGGACACAATAAAAGCTAACGGTGAAGATCGTCATTTGTCATTTAGTCGGGGCGGGTTTAGTTACATCTGGGTATAACCAAAAAGATAGTGGTGAAACCCGCCCCTACACACTCTCCCCCAGCTCCCTCATCTTCCCCATCTTCCCCTGCTCCTGATAACTGCTCACTGATAACTGATAACTGATAACTGATAACTGATAACTGATAACTGATAACTGATAACTGATAACTGATAACTGATAACTGCTCACGGCTTCCGCCCAACCCTGAGAACCGGGTGCGACTTGCCATCCTTTACCGGATAATCCGGGATGAATCCCTTTGTTTCCAGGAACAATTACAGGAATATCCACTGCTTTGAGCATCTCCAAGTCATTGGGACTATTTCCTAAACCCATCCTATGATTTTATAGTATAGCAACCGCCAAGGATGTTAGGACACATAAGACTCTCTGGAGACGAGAGACGTAGGATGATACGTTTCTACAGTCTCAAGAGACTCTTATGCTCCACATAATAATTATCAATTAGTTGTATAATTTCTTCATAGTCAAAATTATCCGCCAGTTTCAGCACCTGCGTGACAAAGGCAAAATAGTCAGAATTTAAGTGTTGGAGTCTCTCAATTACCTGCTGTACACCTTCAACGTCACCAATTTGAGCAGCTTCATACAGCGGAAGCAGTTCTTCTAGAGGTGGTACTATTATATCTGATTCTGTAAAAAAACTTGTTATAATTTGATTTGAATTATCACCAACTTCCTGAGATAGAGTTGGGTTCGGGTTGGCATCAATCCCGGTAAAATATGACCCGGGTAAGTTCGTAGGTACGTCTAAGTCAAACCAAAATTTGCTGCCCACATTAGGAGTACTTTCCAGAAAAATTTTGCTTCCCATCAATGCGATGATTTTTTGGCTAATGGTTAGTCCCAATCCGGTTCCTTCTGTACTATGTGAACTCTCCATCACTTGCTCAAAGGGTAAGAATATTTTTACCCATTGTTCTGGAATAATTCCTATACCTGTATCCTCGATTTCAAAGCGAATTTTTGCACAAGTTATTTGGGCTTTATCCGTTTTATTGGGTAAGGTACTTTTCTGCTGCTTCAGTTCACAACTGTAACTCATGACACTCACTTTTAAAGTGACAGTACCTTGATGAGTAAAGTTAATCGCATTAGAAAGCAGATTAATTAAAACTTGTCGCAGTCGCTTTTCATCAATATATATTTCTGGAGGCAGTGAATTGAAGGGAAGATAGGTGAATTTAAGTTTTTTTTCTTGGGCTTTGAACTGGAATAGTTCAGCGAGATTCGTTAAAAACAAACAAAAATCAATATAATCGGGAAATAATTCGAGTTTTTGAGCTTCAATTTTAGATAGATCTAAAATATCGTTAATCAGCGTGAGTAGGTGACTACCGCACTGATAAATAACGCCAAGCCCCTTCTGTTGCAAAGGAGTGCATTCTGTAGCTTTTTGCAGTAGTTGAGCGTAACCCAAAATCCCTGTGAGTGGGGAACGGAGTTCATGACTCATGTTAGCGAGAAACACACTTTTGGCTCGATTGGCGGCTTCAGTTTGCTCAAGTGATTGGTGCAATGCGGCTTCGGTTTGCTGGCGCATCTGAATTTCTTTCAGTAGCTGTGTATTTTGCTCAACGAGTTGTTGAGAAAGTCTCTGGAGACGCAATTGATTCTCAACTCGCGCCACGACTTCTGGGGCTTGAAAGGGTTTAGTAATGTAGTCAACACCACCAACGGCAAAGGCTTTTAGTTTATCAGCCGTTTCATTTAAAGCACTAAAAAAAATGACAGGAATTGAACAAGTGGCTGCGTCTTGTTTTAAGGTAGAGCAGACGGTATAGCCATCCATTTGCGGCATTTTGATGTCGAGGAGAATTAAGTCGGGCGGGTGAGAACGAACGGTTTCTAATGCAACCTGTCCACTAATTGCTTTTCTGATTTTGTAACCCTCTAACCTGAGAATGGCAGCCAAGGATCGCAGGTTATCTATATTATCATCTACAATTAAAATACTCGTTAGTTTTTCTGACATAAATCCTCTCTTATCGCGTTGAACTTATTTTAAATTTGGCAGGATAAATTAGCCGGAATGGAGTATTCAGCGACTGTTTGATTTCTTCCTCCGGCTTTAGCTCGATACAGCGCTTTATCGGTTTGATTAATTAAAGTTTCAATGTTAACTAAAGGGTTAGGAATCAGACTGGACACGCCTAAACTTAAAGTGACATAGTGACTGATATCTGAACTAGCATGAATAATCTTGAGATTTTCCACGCTTTGGCGGATAGTTTCGGCAACATGAATCGCCCCCTGAGCATCTGTATTGGGTAAAATGACCGCCAATTCTTCACCGCCGTATCGGGCGACTAAATCGGCGGGACGTTTGACTATTAGGCGGATTTTTGTGGCTACTTTTCGCAGACAATCATCTCCGGCTTGATGTCCGTAAGTATCGTTATAGAGCTTAAAAAAATCGATATCCCCTAAAATTAAGGAAAGGGGGAGTTGCTCTCGAAAGAGTCGTTTCCATTCTCGATGAATGTATTGGTCAAATTTGCGGCGATTGGCGATTCCGGTTAAGCCATCGATAGTCACTAACTGTTTGAGTTTCTGATTTGCCTCAAATAAGGCAGTTTCGACTTTGATCCGCTGCATCAATGTGCCTAACTGAGCCGCGATAAGCTGAATCAATTCGATTAATCCGGGTTCGGGTTCACTCCTGGCTTGTTTGAAAAAGACTAAAATAGCTAACACGCGATCGCGAAATAAAATCGGAACACCTACACTCGTGTTCATATCCAGATTTAACGCCTTCTCAACACAAAGATAACAGCCAGCCGATTCGGCAGAAATCTCTGTACTCCACTCTGGCTTTTTCGACAACCAAACCCGCCCCGGTAGTCCTATATTCGGGGCAAACGTGGTGGTTATTCGATGATATCTGAATAAGTCAAAGGTGGGAGCGCGACTGTACCATCCCCGACTACATTCGAGGATAGTTCCTTTGGCATTGGGAATCCAAGCTTCGGCAAAATCCCAACCGATAGTCTGGCAAATTTTCGTTAACGTGATGGTTAGGGCAGAATGAAAATCATCGGTTTGACTAATCCTGTGGGTAAGGGTGAGTAAAAGCTGTAATTGAGCATTTTGTTCCTGAAGTTTCTTTTTTTGAGCGAGGAGTTCTTGGCGTTGATGGGCGATTATTAAGTTATTGTTAACGCGGATTAATACTTCTTGCGCCTGGAAGGGTTTGACAATGTAATCCGCCCCACCAACAGTAAAGGCTTTTAGTTTATCCGCTATATCATCTAAGGCACTCAAAAAGATAATTGGAATCCTTTGAGTGGCGGCGTTGGCTTTTAGAGTTGAGCAAACGGTATAGCCATCCATCTGCGGCATTTTGATGTCAAGGAGAATTAAGTCAGGCGGGTGGGAACGAATGGTTTCTAATGCCATCTTGCCACTAATCGCTTTTCTCACTTTATACCCAGCGCGGCTGAGGATGGCAGCCAGAGAGCGGAGATTATCGGGGTGGTCATCTACAATTAAGATATTCGCTTTAACCTCTAACATTGCTGCCCTCCTCCTGTTGGTTTAGTATTTTCTCTGGATAGTTGATGGTTCATCGTTGTCATAGCTAAGGGATTAATCGTGGATTGAGCGAGCTGAATAATCAGATGAAACTGGAAATTGTGGGCAAGATGCCTTAGAGTATTGATCACAAGAGTTTGGTCTGGCGGAATTTTCTCAATTAGCGACAAGATTTCTTCATCATCACAAAGCTGTGCCGCTTCAGAGAGCCTTTCAATCCAGGATAGAGGCATCACCGATAACCGTTCAGAAGTTAGCTGATTAACGTTAACGGGTTGATCTTTTGAGTCAGAATCTGCATAAATATAGCGTACTCCTAAATAGTTTTCCATCTTGGCAAACAACGTTTCGACTTGAAAAGGTTTGCTCACATAATCATTACAGCCAGCTTGAAGTGCCGAGGTGCGATCGCCCTTGGAGGCATAAGCAGTTAGGGCGATAATAATAGGGGTTTTACCGTCTCCTTGGCAACGAATCTGTTGCGTCGCCTGATAGCCATCCATAATCGGCATCCGCATATCCATCCAGATCAGATGGGGTTGCCACTTCTGCCACAATGTCACGGCTTCTTGTCCATTTTTCGCCTCACGCACCTCTAATCCTGGAAGGGTTAACAGCTTGAGGATAATTTGGCGGTTTTCGGGTTTGTCGTCAACAACGAGAATCCGGTAGCAAGGTTGATTGGGAGCCAATCCAATAACTCGGCGGTAAGTTTGAACGGGTTCTATATCTGATGCATCAGCCAGGTAAACCGGAATCTCAAAGCTAAACGTGCTACCTTGATTCAGTTGGCTACTCACCTGAATATCACCACCCATGAGTTGGACAAACTTACGACTAATTGCTAACCCTAAACCTGTCCCTTCATTTGCCACTTTCCCGGCGTGAGTTTGGATAAAGGCATTAAAGATAATTCCTAATTCCGTTGGCGCAATTCCCACGCCGGTGTCGGAAATTTCAAAGCGAAGATGGTAAGCTTGTTCCTCCTGCTCTCTGCCTTCTGCCTGCTGAGGCTTAGGGTGGAGCGCTACTCGTAACCTAATACTACCCTTTTGGGTAAATTTAATCCCATTACTGAGCAGATTGATCAGAACTTGGCGCAATTTGTTACTATCTGCCTGGATATATTGGGGAACCTCAGCCGCCATATCCAAGTAAAGCTGCAACCCTTTAGCCACTGCTCTTTGCTGAAACATCTCCTGGAGCGATCGCACCAAGGCAATCAGGTCAAAACGGCTCTCATCGATGCTAATACATCCGGCTTCGATTTTCGATAAATCCAAGACATCATTAATTAAACTGAGTAAATGATTACCACTCTTATTAATAATGTCCAAATTTTCTTGTTCCTCTGGGGTAATCACCGGATCACGACTCATCACCTGGGTAAACCCCAAAATAATGTTGAGGGGAGTACGCAATTCATGGCTCATATTCGCCAGAAACATACTTTTTGCCTGATTCGCGGCTTCGGCGGCGGCTTTTGCCTGTTGTAGAGTTAACTCTGTCTGTTTGCGTTGAGTAATGTCTCGTAAGGCAATCACATAGGCAGGTTTTGAGAACCATTGAATCGGAGTTGCCTTCATTTCTGCCATCCGCAATTCCCCACTCGATTGCACCAATTCGATTTCTGTGGTTTCTGCCAAGGGCATTCCCCACTCATACTCAAGTAACGTGTCTGGAGTCATATCAAAAAGCTGAGCGGCGGCGGGGTTGGCAAAACAAACCTGACCCTGGTTATCGACTATCATGATCCCGTCGGAGGTAGCGGTAATGATGGTTTTGAGTCGGGTTTCACTGTGCTGGAG
The DNA here is from genome assembly GCF_040219735.1 of Coleofasciculus sp. G1-WW12-02. Taxonomy (NCBI): domain Bacteria; kingdom Bacillati; phylum Cyanobacteriota; class Cyanophyceae; order Coleofasciculales; family Coleofasciculaceae; genus Coleofasciculus; species Coleofasciculus sp. G1-WW12-02. Next base: position 32,227 of record NZ_JAVJRX010000116.1, read on the forward strand.
TTGTGCCTCAAACTGTTTGCGTTCGGTAATGTCGCGCACAAAGGCGGTGAATACCACCTGATTACCTAGTATTAGCTTAGAGACAGAGGCTTCCGCCGGAAACTCTGTGCCGTCTTTGCGGCGACCAAAAATAGCTTGGCGCTCTCCCATACGCCGTGCTTTCCCCTGAGACGGGCTGAAGCTTTTAATATGCTGATGGTGAGCAATCGTGTAGCGGTTGGGTAGAAGTAAAGCCAAGGGTTGATTCAACACTTCACTCACCCTATAGCCAAACATCTTTTCTGCCCCTTGATTAAATAAGATAATCCGTTGATTGGCATCGACGGAAATAATCCCATCACTGGCGATTTCCAGAATGCCCGCAAATCGAGCCTGGGAAGCCCGAAGTTTCTGTTCAATTTGCTGGCGGATTTGCAGTTGCTGTTGCAGTGCTTTGGTGCGTTCGGCTACCCGAACTTCTAGGGTGGCTTTTGCCTTTTGCAGATCGAGTTCGGCTTGCTTGCGAAGCGTCACATCCAGGGCGGTGCTAATCACCATGCGCCGCCCATCACTCAGCTTACCTAAGGGGGCGGAATAGAAATCCCAGATGCGAGTTGAGCCATTACGAGTGATGATGGTATATTCGCCTTCGGCAATGGAGTGATCCAGGCTATAGAGTCGATCAATGTTTTCCCGAATTAACTCTTGGCGAGTGCCGTGGGCTTTTTGGATCCAATGTGCGATCGTGGGTATGTCTTGATGGGTGTAACCTGTAAGTTGGGTCCAAGCCTGGTTAATCTGCACAACTTCGCCATCTTCAGCATGGAGCATAATCGGTATGGGTGAATAGAGTACAGCACGACGAAAGCGTTCCTGACTCTCTTGCAGCGCTTGTTCTGACTGTTTACGAGAGGTAATATCCGTCAGCGTCACCACACACCCTTGAACCTGTTTGTTGGAGTTCAACAACGCCCGCCCACTTAGGAGCAAATGGAATTGTTGCCCATCTTCTCGCCCCAAAATGACTTCAACCCCCTGAAATGTTTCCCCATTCAAAATAGTTGTCATCGAAAAGGGTTGGCTTGAGGTAGAAGACGATGATAAAATATCATCTGTCTCATCTTCCCTCTGATTAGATGGGGAAAAAACAAGTGGAAACACTACATCGAAGGGTTGAAATATAGGATTTTTTCCACAAAGTTTATGAGTAGCAAGACTGGTGCGGATAATGGTTCCCTTTTGATCACAGACCACAATCGCATCAGCCACTTGTTCTAGAATAGAACGAGCCAGTTTTTCTGCCGCTACTATTTTTTTTTGTCGTTTATTTTCAGTTAAGTCTGTTACGATTAAGCAATTTATATCAACTCCCTCTAGGGCTATTTTAGTGACCGATAGATGTACGGGTATCTCTGTTTTATCACTGGCGATGAGGCAGAATTCCCCTTGACTACATCCCGCTTCATCTTGCTGCAATAGGGCTTCAAATGGGGGCATTTCCAGGGGGAGTAGGTATTGTTGAAAGTTAGAGCCAATAACGGTTTCTAAGTTTCTTTTCAAAAGCTTGGCTAAACGATGATTACAATACAGCAGCATTCCTGTAGATGTCAGGGTAGCGGCTCCTTCTTTCATTTGTTCCACAAAGAGTCGATAGGGTTCATCGGCACTCTGTAAGGTAAAAATCTGGTCGCCTTCAGGTCCGGATACGACTAATGCATCCACCTCACCCTGGCGAATTGCCTGCAATGTTTCTTCCGCGACACTCAGGCGATCGCGTAAGTCTTTAATTTCTTGTTCTAATTCCTCCCGTGTTTTTTCTTTCATCGATTTAATACCAATTTTCCATGATGTTGCACCCTATCCTAAGCCTCTGGGATAGGAGAATTTATTCATTACACGATTAGAGATAAATGGTATAATATTGGGTAATTTATATAGGATAATTTTTCGGTACAATATCTAACCCCACAATAATTTTTTCGGTCTTGGACATATCACCAATAATTCGTTGTAATGGCAGGGGCAGTGTTTTAATCAGGGTGGGTGTGGCAAAAATTTGCGCTTGCTGAGCCAGTTCCGGCTGTTGATAAATATCAATAATCTCCAAGGTGTATCGTTGGGGAAGATAGTCTTCACAGATACTCTTGATTGTTTCAATGGCGCGGATAGACTTTAACGTCGTTCCAGCAACATACAAGCGGAGACAGTATTCAACCCTGTTGTTTTGAATCAGAGCTTGCTCAAAGGCGTCTGTGGAACTTTTTAGATTTTTTTCGTCCATGATTTTATCCTATTTCTTTACCATAATAGTCCTATGCCCTTAAGCCTGCTACCTCCTCGCCTCTGCATTCATGTAGTGGCTCGCCGCAAATCGAGTCCCACCAAAACTTTTTCGGTATTGGATAAATCACCAATAATTTGTTTAATCGGTGGCGGGAGTTTTCGCACTAATGTCGGAATTGCCACAATTTTGTCTCCTTTGGCAAGTTGAGGATTTTCTAATAAATCAATCACTTCGATATGATATTGACTATTCAGGTGTTCCTCACAGATTTTTTTTAAGTTAGCAAAGGCTTTAATTGATTTTGGAGTTTGTCCTGCCACATAGAGGCGCAATTGCCAAATCTCTGGTACGGGAATGCTGATTTCTGTTTGAATTTCCATAATTAAAAATACTTGATAGGATCTGTTAGTTTTAATCGACTGATACTAGGGAAAAGAATTTCCCCACACCCCAAAAACTACCCGCCCCTTCAAGGGAGATCCGCCTGACGAAGCTGCGCGATCGCGACTCGGTTATGTTGTAGATTATCGTAGTGGGATTGCTCCTGTTGTATCATCGTCTCTATATCTTCCTGTTCCCGTTCCAGTTGCGCTTGCAAGGCGGTGATTTGGGATTGGATAACCGCTTTCTGGCGGGCAAAATCCCGGCGCTTGCGTTCAAACTCCTGTTTTCGGGTCAAATTGGCGGCGTTTTCTTTTTCCTCTTGAATTCTTCGCGCCGTACCCGTCAGCACGATTCCTTCTCCCAAATACACATCGACTAACTCGACTCCCTGGTTGGTAAATTTTAATTCCCGCACCTGATGGGAGTGTTCCATCCCACGAGATTTAAGGATAAAAAATATACGGTTGCGTTCGCCATTAGTCTCCACAAAGCGCACCTCTAACCACGTATCCATTAACGAGGAAACACCCATCTCAGTCTGCTCCATCGGCATCCCTCCTTGAATTAAATTTGTCAAGAAGACGGTAATTTGTTGAGATTTTAGCAGATCAATCAAACGGAAAAGAAAGGCTTTTGCCTGAGAGACAGTACCCCCCATGGCAAGATTACTCATTGGGTCAATAATCACAACCGTTGGCTGAAATTCTTGGATTAAACTGTGGATTTGTACCAGGTGCATTTCTAAGCCAAAAGCCGTCGGGCGTCTCGCCTGAAACCTTAACAAGTCTTGGCTGACAAATTCTGCCAAATTAATGCCAACTGAGCGCATATTGCGGATAATTTGCTGCGGGGCTTCTTCAAAGGCAAAATAGAGACAGCGTTCGCCCTGACGACAAGTGGCTTCAGCAAAATGGGCGGCTAGGGTAGTTTTCCCCGTTCCCGCCGTACCCGTGATCAGAATACTGCTACCGCGAAAGTATCCCTCCCCTCCCAGCATGGTGTCGAGGCGTTCAATACCACTCGATATTCGTTCCTCGGTTACGGTATGATCTAATCCCACTGATGTAATCGGTAACACAGTAATCCCCTCTGAATTAATCAGAAAAGGATAGTCATTTGTGCCGTGATTAGAACCCCGGTACTTGACAATTTGCAACTTGCGGGTTGAGATATCTTCAAAGAGGCGGTGATCGAGGCGAATCACGCAATCGGAAACATACTCCTCAATGCCATAACGAGTCAGGGATTTTTCCCCTTTTTCCCCCGTAACAATCGCTGTAACCCCTTTTGTTTTCAACCAGCGAAATAACCGCCGCAACTCTGCCCGGACAATCGCTGTATTCGATAAGCCGGAAAAGAGCACTTCAACGGTATCTAAAACAACTCGCTTAGCACCGATGGTGTCAATGGCACTCCCGAGGCGAATAAATAAAGCTTCTAAATCATAGTCCCCGGTTTCTTCAATCTCCTGCGGGTCAATATAAACATAATCAATCGAGAGTTTTTTCTCCGCCGTCAGTTCGTCCAAATCCCAACCCAAGGAGGCGACATTTTGGGTCAATTCTGCCGCCGTTTCTTCAAACGCCATGAACACACCGGGTTGTGAGTAGTCTAGGATACCCCGGACGAGAAACTCCATCCCCATTAAGGTCTTACCACACCCGGCTGTTCCACAAACCAGGGTTGTTCGCCCTAAGGGTAATCCCCCATCAGTAATGTCATCCAATCCTTTGATCCCCGTGGGGCATTTGCGAAGTTGATTTTTGGCTAATGTGGTTTTTGACAAGGATTGCCTCTCCTAGAATTTTGTCAGTCGTGGATTGGTGAAAATTAGCCACCATTATCCATCACCTCATTTTATCGGGAAAAAATGAGGAATTTATGACGGAGGCAGGAGGAAATGATGACGGGCGAGAAGGACATGATATTATCGTTAAAACGCAGAGGAACGCAGAGGGAAAGCGCAGAGGGGCGCAGAGGGGGGTAGGGGAGGGGACGGGAGGGGCACCTGGAGAAGTTTCTTAAGCAACAAATGACGAATAACTAGATATTACGGAACCGACGCTTTATTAGCTGGCAATGTAAAATAAAAGGTACTCCCAGAACCGAGGGTACTTTCTGCCCAAATTTTCCCCCCATGTTGCTGTATAATACTGCGGCAAATCGCCAATCCTAAACCAGTACCTCCTTTTTGGCGAGAATCGGAAACATCGACTTGCTGAAATCGCCCAAAGATGCGTTCAAGATGCTCAGGGGGAATTCCGCGTCCTTGATCTGTAACTTGAAATAAAATAGAATCTGAGTAATAGTTGGCACTCACGGTGATCGTCGTATTGCTATCAGAGAACTTGATTGCATTACTCAACAGATTTGTCAGGGTTTGAATAATGGTATCAGGGGCAACATAGACTTTAGCCGATAGGGGAGTCACCCGGATAGAAATTCCTGCTGCATCCGCGATCGCTTCTATCGCCTCCACGGAATGTTGGATTAAATCTGTCACCTCACAAAGTTCCTTGACTAGCGTCACTTGACCGGAATCCAAGCGTTCTAAGCTGAGGATGTCATTCACCAGGCGCCCTAAGCGATCGCAGTCTCCCGCTGCAATCTCTAGCATCCGTTTGGCTTTTTCGGGTTGATTGTCATAGACTCCCATCTTGAGTAAACCCAGAGAACCACGCATTGAGGTGAGGGGGGTGCGAAGTTCATGACTAACTAGGGAGATGAATTCATTTTTCATCCGTTCTATGGCTTGACGCTGGGTAATATCTTCACCAATACTCATGGTTCCTGCGATCGCGCCAGTAATATCTCGTAACACAGTATTATTCCAAGCAATCAGTCGTTCTTCACCGGATTTCGTCAGAATCAAGTGCTGATAGTAGGTGTGGCTGTTGTGGTATAAGAGTTCATGAAAAACCTGTTTAAGCTGCTGCTGATCGGAGGATGGGATAAACGTATTGAACCAGTTTTTGCCTAAAACTTCGTCTTGAGTATAGCCAGTTAAGCCTAAGCCAAAGGGATTCATATACTCCACATCCCCCTTCCAGTCTAAGCCGACAACCATCAGTTGCACATTCTCCAACAGCGAGCGCCATCGACGTTCAGTTTCTTGCAGGATCTGTTGTGTCTGATGACGTACACGAATCTCTTGCTGTAAGCAGGTATTTTGTTCGGTGAGTTGCTGGGTTAAAGCCCGCAGTTTCAGGTGAGTCTTGACGCGAGCTAAAATCTCTTCAAGCTGAATCGGCTTGCTGATATAGTCTACAGCGCCCAGCTTTAGCCCCTTAATCTTGTAACTGGGATTCGCGCGATCGGCAACCGCCGTCATAAAAATAACGGGAATATCTTTAGTTTTCTCCTGAGATTTTAAACGACGACAGACTTCAAACCCGTCCATTTTTGGCATCACCACATCTAACAAGATCAGATCCGGTAAGGTTATTGCCAAAGTTTTTAACGCTTGGACACCACTTTTAACCGCGAGGACGTTAAACCCTGCCTTAATTAAACAATCTGAGACTAATTGAAGATTAGCCACAGTATCATCAACTAATAATATTTTGGGCAATAGGGAGGACATGAAAGGACTGGCATGACTGAATTGGGCAAAAAGCGGCAGGTTGCCATTTTCATTTTTACATAATTTGGCGGGTCTGAACTCAGACTTTGTACCCTTTTGCTCAATCCTATTTTCTCTATCACCCTATTTTCGTTATCAAGTCATCTTTATTTATTGTCGCTTGAGTGCTAATTAATGTTAATGACTCACCATCCAAGGGCGTCCATTCTTCTGCTGACTATACTGGGGCGTTGTTGATTCCGTAGAACGCTTTACCCGTCGCGGTTCCTTTTGTTTGGGTAAACTTCCCGAACTTAAATTCACCATGGGCGCAGAAAATACCCGTTTCGCCACTACCTGACAGGTTGGACAAAGCATTGGTGTTCCCGCTTCTGCCAATGTGCGCCATTTCTCAAAATCCCCACAAGTATCACAGCGAAACTCATACAACGGCATATCTTTTTCTCTCCTTTTATATATCCTAGGGTGGGCATTGCCCACCCGCCTCATCTGAGCGTGCTATTCGACTTAAGTAGGGTAGAAATAACTAACCCCTTAACAATAGACTTCTGCCTTTATGACCGACTAACTCCTGTTCTGACATGGGTTTAGTTAGGTCTACTTTAAATAAAACGTCGGGCATAGAATTCTTTAATAAATGGATTATTTCGTTATAACTATTCAACGAGAAAAGAACGAATTATTACTGTATAATTAACTACAAAAATCAATCACTCATCTGACTCAAGCGCCGATGGCTTGACGTAACCATTGAATTTGACTCCATTGTTCCGTTTTATGGGTTAGCTTTATGGGGATTTCAATGATAAACTCTGTCCCGATACCAGATTGAGAATTAAAGGTAATTTTTCCTTTGTGTTTTTCAATGATTTGATAACTTATCGCCAATCCCAATCCTGTCCCTTGTCCTACAGGTTTGGTGGTGAAAAACGGTTCAAATAAATGCTCTTGCAAATGGGCGGGAATGCCTAAGCCATTATCGGATATCCGAATAATAGCGGTCGAATTTAACTCAGAAATTTCCGTACTAATCTTAATCTGGGGTTGAAAGGAATCATTCTGTTTGTTTTTTTCTTCTAACGCATCAATGGCATTATTCAATATATTGATAAATACTTGATTAAGTTGACCCGGATAACATTCAATTTTAGGTAATTTACTGAATACTTTAGTGACTTCAATCGCCGCTCGGTTGGGCTTTTTAGTGAATCGATTCTGTAAAAGTATTAAAGTACTATCCAACCCCTGATGTAAATCAGTTGTCTTCATTTGTGCTTCATTTAAGTGCGAAAAATGCTGTAGCGATCGCACAATTTGCTGAATCCGAACTACGCCGTCTCGAATAGAGTTGAGGGCTTTGGGAAAGTCTGTCCTGAGAAAGTCAAGCTCAACGGCTTCCATTGCATCTTGAATTGGGGCATTTGGGTGAGGATAATGCTGTTGATAGAGATCGATCAACTTGAGCAAATCCCGCCCATATTGATGGGCAAAGCTAACATTTCCGGCAATAAAGCTGATCGGATTATTAATCTCATGAGCAATACCCGCCACTAACTGTCCCAAGGATGCCATTTTTTTCGTTTGTACCAACTGCGCTTGGGTATTTTTAAGTTCACACAAGGCAAGTTCTAACTGATAGGCTTTTTTTCGTTCCCCGGCTTCTGACTCCCGCAAAGCCTCGTCAGCTTTTCTGCGATCGCTAATATCCCGATGAGTCCCCGTCATCCGTACTGGATTACCCGCTTCATCCCACTCAAAGACTTTACCACGAGACAAAATCCACTTCCATTCCCCAGTTTTACATTGCATACGAAATTCGACTTCATAGGTAGGAATTAACCGATCAAGATAAGCATTCAATACCGCTTTCACTCTCATAAAATCATCAGGATGCACCAACTTCTGAAAGGATTTAAAGTTATTTTCAATCTCGTCTTGTTCATACCCCAGCATTGTTTTCCACTGAGGATTAAAATAAATATATCCAGTGGTTAATTGCCAATCCCACAAACCCAAATCGCTACCAGATAACGCCATTTGCAGTCGTTCTTCGGAAATGCGTAAGGCTGACTGAATTAAAACCTGTTCCGTAATATCATTAAGGGTGCCTGTGGTTCCAGAAACCGTACCATCGGCGGCAAAATTTGTCCGCGCCTGTACCTCCAACCAGCGAATGTCACCCGATTTTGTCAGATAGCGCACCGTAGGGCGACAGGATTGTTTAACTCCAGTAATCAGGGAATCAAAGTTGTCTCGCCCCTTTTGCCAGTCATCAGGATGAATACCCTTTAAAAATGATGTACCGATACTTTCAGCGATTGAAAAGCCAGTAATTTCTGTCCAAGCCCGATTTAGAAATGTCCAATGTCCCTGGGTATCGGTTTGGAAAATGACTTCTTTGACATTATCAAGAACGGAACAATATTTTTCCTGATTCAGACGTTGAGATTCTTGGCGTTGCTGTTCGTCAATAGCATGACGCAATGCCCGAATAAATCGGTAACTTTTGAGATTTTCTGTCACCTGATCATCGGGTGTCCCCGCTTGAATAACTTGTAGGTTTACTATTTGATCTTCCTCTTCCTTAGTGCTTAATCCGAGAATTGGCAGAGTTAAGCCTAAATGTTTGATCTGAGTAACAGTATCGAAAAGGTGAGGATCAGTCGGGGAAACATGAACAACGAGAAGATCAAACTCTTCCTGACTTAATCGAGCTAGGGCTTGACGGCTCTGCCTAACTTGTTGAATAATAAACGAATATTGAATTTCAGAACATAATCCTTCTCCCAATAGTTTTAGGGTTTGGTAACCCTCTTCGACGATGAGAACCTTTAGCGATATAGGGTTCGGGTTGAGCGTAGGGTCTAGCACCGATAACATAAGATATGCCTAAGAATCTGTTTCTACTCAGTTGGACTGTTATTTAAGAGGGAAGATAGTGCTGTAACAAGTTAAACTGTGATAGTTTATTAACTGAACTACAGTTAGCACGCCTACTCTGCTTATAATTTTTATTCAAAATGCTTTAAAATCTCTGCCAATTTATTCAAATCCAGATAAATTTGGTAATGGGTTTGCTCTAAATAGAACCTCAGTTCAATAACCAAAGTTGGAGGTGAAACTACGCCGAACGCGGGTATTTTTTGTAGCTTTTGTTACTCTTTTTCAGGAATTCCAGCCTACAATTTTAATAACTGAACGGGTACTCTAGAGGCAGTAAGACGACACCCACAAAGTCGGTCAAAAACCTAGTATCAGTGATCCCTTAAGTAAATGCATTCACCTTTCCTAGCTTAGGGCTGATTACAGGCTTATTGGCTTTTCCCACACTGGACGAGTCATTCCCTTGAACATTTTTCTCTGAACTTGACCGAAGTTGTGACTTCATGATAATTAGGGATTTGGTCATCAATTCATATTTTTAATATAGATTTAATTTATGCTTAATATAACTTAAACTTACTAAGAAACTATTCGTTGTTCGTTGTCATTTATCGGGGGTAGTTGACTCTACTTACCTAGTGCAAGAAGGCAGAAATAACGCCAACAGCTAACATCTCCCCCAGCTCCCTCTGCTCCCAGACGTGCCATGGCACGTCTCTACATGCTCCCCCTGCTTCATCGTATCTACGAAGCTGCTCAAGTATTTCCGGGCGTAAGCCTCATCCATCTTGCTTAGAAAAATCACCCGATATCCCTTTAATCAGAAACACCAAATCCTCCACCTCCAGGCGTCTCAATCACAAAAACATCTCCCGCCTCCATTTCCACAACCGCCGTATTTCCTAATTCCTCAACCGTTCCATCCTGACGTTCCACATAATTCTTCCCCACAGCACCCGCTTCACCACCCTGTAACCCAAATGGTGCAACAATCCGATGTCCCGATAAAATTGCGGCTGTCATCGGTTGCAAAAACCGCATCCGCCGAATTACACCATTTCCCCCACAATGCTTTCCATTTCCACCACTATTCCCGCGAATACCAAACTGTTCTAATACCACCGGAAACCGCCATTCTAAAACTTCTGGGTCCGTTAAACGAGAATTAGTCATGTGGGTATGTACCGCATCCGCCCCATCAAACTCCGCCCCAGCACCAGAACCGCCACAAATGGTTTCATAATATTGATAATTCTGATTACCAAAGGTAAAATTATTCATCGTCCCCTGAGATGCAGCCATTACCCCCAATGCCCCATATAGCGCATCGGTAATCACCTGGGATGTTTCCACATTCCCCGCCACAACCGCCGCCGGATAACGGGGATTTAATAGACAACCTTCGGGAATAATAATGTCTAGGGGTTTGAGACATCCAGCATTCAGGGGAATATCATCATCGACTAAAGTACGGAAGACATAGAGAACCGCCGCTTTACACACCGCCGCCGGGGCATTAAAGTTATTCGATAACTGGGCGGATGTCCCGGTAAAATCAATCGTAGCACGGCGATTTTTCCGGTCAATGCGAATGGCAACTTGAATCTGTCCACCTGTATCTAACTTATAGGTAAAACTGCCATCTTTGAGAACATCAATCACCCGCCGCACCGACTCTTCCGCATTATTCTGAACATGACCCATATAGGCTTGTACTGTGTCTAAACCCGACTGTGCCACCATTCGCCGCAACTCTTGCACGCCTTTTTCATTGGCAGCAATTTGAGCTTGTAAGTCCGCGATATTTTGGGTGATGTTTCGCACTGGGTAAGTGCCAGATAGGAGTAATTTAGATAATTCTTTTTCTCGGAAACGTCCTGCCTCTACCACCTTAAAATTATCAATTAATACCCCTTCTTCGTCTACAGTTGTACTATCCGGTGGCATCGAACCAGGGGTAATTCCACCAATATCCCCATGGTGTCCCCGTGAAGCGACGTAGAATAAGGGTGTCGAATTTTTATCCCCCCTTGCCCCCCTTTCAAAGGGGGGTGTATTTGAGTCAGGGGAGGATGTAGGAGTGGGTTTTGTCGAAGATTGATTGGTTTTATCAAAAGTATCGCTAATCCCACTTTCTTCCAGGAAAACTGGGGTAATTACCGTGACATCAGGTAAGTGTGTCCCACCATTATAGGGATTATTAATCGCGTAAACATCTCCAGGTTTGAGACTATCACCATACGCCTCAATTAAACTGCGAACGCTTTCACTCATTGAACCCAAATGCACGGGAATATGAGGGGCATTAGCAACCAGTTGTCCTTGTCCATCAAAAATAGCACAGGAAAAATCTAACCGTTCTTTAATATTTACCGAGTAACTGGTATTTTGTAGCGTGGTTCCCATTTGTTCGGCAATGGAACGAAATAGATTATTAAAGATTTCTAGCGTAACCGGATCAGGCTGGGAAAGTTCTGACTGTTGACTGTTGACTGTTGACTGTTGACTGTTGACTGTTGATTGTTGCGTCTTCTTTAAAATTAAATGATTCCGTTCAGTTACTTCAGCTTGCCAACCCGGTTCAATCACATTGGTTCCCGTTGTTTCAATAATTAATGCTGGCGCGGTAATAGAGTCTCCCGGTTGTAAATCGTCTCGCTTAAATACAGGTGTTTCGTGCCATGCATCGGCTGTATACATTTGCACCTTGGCGACAGATTGCGGCGGTTCTGAGCGGTGACGCTGAATCACGGGTTCTTCTGGCACATCCATCTGTTGGATCACTTCCACAGATACCGAATCCACAATTAAGGCTTTCTCTTCCACAATAAAACCATAACGCTGGCGATGCGCCTCCTCAAATTGCTGCCGCATCTCATCCACGCTACCAAAATCGACAATTAAGGGTGAGTCTGTCCCCTGATATTTCAAATGCACTTTGCGGATGACTTCACTATCAAGTGGTGTGGATTCTCCTATATGAGTCGTCGCAATTTCATCTTTACCGGCTGTTGTTAACTCGGCGAATATTTCCGCTAACGGAGTAATATCTGGTGTCCCTACCGATAGTAACTCCTCGGTTAATTGGGCTTCTACCGAACGTTCCCGCAATGTCCGCACATCTGCCAATCCCATCCCATAGGCAGATAATACCCCCGCATAAGGATGAAGAAATACCTGTTTCATCCCCAAGGCATCAGCAATTAAACAGGCATGTTGTCCCCCCGCGCCACCAAAGCAACACAAGGTATAGTTTGATACGTCATAGCCTCGTTGTAAGGAGATTTTTTTAATCGCATTTGCCATTTTTTCGACGGCAATTGCCAAAAACCCTGCGGCGACGGCTTCGGGTGTTCGGTTATCTCCAATATCTGCGGCTAGTTGACTAAATTTCTCTCGCACCACCTGGTCATTTAAGGGTAAATTGCCATCAGATCCAAACACTTTAGGAAAGAACTCAGGTTGCAATTTCCCCACCATCACATTGCAATCAGTTACGGTTAACGGACCCCCCTGAGAATAAGAGGAAGGACCGGGATTTGCCCCCGCTGATTCGGGTCCAACTCGATACCGCGCCCCATCAAATTTCACGATTGAACCGCCACCCGCCGCTACGGTATGAATGGACATCATGGGTGTGCGTAACCGGACACCTGCAATCTCGGTTTCAAAGGTGCGTTCGTATTCGCCGTTGTAATGGGCGACATCGGTAGAAGTACCGCCCATATCAAAACTGATAATCTGATCAAATCCGGCTAGTTGACTGGTTTGTACTGCCCCGACAATACCACCCGCAGGACCGGATAAAATACTGTCTTTTCCCTGAAATGTGCGGGCGTCTGTGAGTCCACCATTGGACTGCATAAACATTAATCGGATCGATTGTTGATTATTGATTATTGATTGTTGACTGTTGATGTCTCCGGTTAATTGATTGGAAACTTGGTTAACATACCGCCGGAGAATGGGGGATAAATAGGCATCGACAACGGTGGTGTCACCCCGGCTGACTATTTTCATCAAGGGTGTGACGTCATGGGAGACTGAGATTTGAGTAAACCCGATCGCACGGGCTAAGTTGGCAAGTTCCTGTTCGTGGCTCTTATAGCGATAGCCATGCATTAAGACGATGGCACAACTGCGAATTCCGCTATCATAAGCGGCTTGTAACTGCTGACGAGTGGCGTCTATCTGAAGGGGAATTAATTCGTCTCCGTGGGCGCTGTAGCGTTCCTCGACTTCAATCACCCGTTCGTAGAGCATTTCTGGCAAGATAATCTCACGGGCAAAAATATCGGGGCGGTTTTGATAGCCGATGCGGAGGGCATCTCGGAAGCCTTTGGTGATGATTAAAATGGTGCGATCGCCTTTTCTCTCTAGTAAGGCATTTGTGGCTACAGTTGTCCCCATTTTCACGGCGTCAATCTGTTCGGTGGGAATTGGTGCATCAGCTTTAATTCCCATCACCTCGCGGATTCCCTGTACTGGCGCATCGGTGTAGCGATCGGGATTTTCTGAGAGTAGCTTGTGAATTACCAATTGTCCATCAGGGCGACGCGCCACAATATCGGTAAATGTGCCGCCGCGATCAATCCAAAATTGCCAGCCGTTATTAGATGTCATGGGTCTATTGCGAATGCCCTACTGTATGCCAGCACCTTTTCCAAAAATTGTATAATAATTCGGCATCCTGGTCATTGTATTGCTGATTGTGCCGTTTGCGATCGCGCTCAATAGTAAGCCACAATTGCTGCAGTTGTTGGCAGGTGGTGCAGTGTTGAATTTGGCAGGCGATGGCGTTGAACCATTGGCGTAATTGGCGATAGCTGATGAATTGTCCGCCTTTGTCGCGGCGATGAACAAAGACGATATATGCCCAAGATTCCACACGCACGATTAGGTGTTTGGGGATTTTCAGGAGTCGGGCGATACTGGTGACGGTGATCCGGAATTTCTGGGCGGGTTGGAGGCGGCGAAATAAAGGTGTCATGATGGCTTACCCTGTTGATTGATGGCTGCAACATCCGTGGCGACGCGATGAATTTCGGTCACTTGGGATTTTTTCGGCGAATAGTTGATTAAGATGAGACACTGAGAAGGTAAGACCAGCCAGCCACGCCCTATCTTGACGCAACTGTTTCAATCGTCTGGTCTTTTCTGTTGTCATCACATGTTATCGTGTCACGTTTATATTGCTTTTGTCAAGATGACATGTTGGCGTGACAAAAAGTAACACCATGACCAAAAAACAGTCAAAAGAAGCTGAGTCTCCGTTAAAGATACTCAGAGAACAACTCAATTTAACCCAAGAGGAGTTAGCCAGACAGTGTCGCATTCCGTTGCGAACCTATGTGCGCTGGGAGACGGGTGAGGCGACTCCTCGACCGACGATTCCCCAAGTCAAAGCCTTATGTCGGGAGTTGGGTATCCCGATTGAGGAATTGCCCGATCAGTTGGGACCGGTGCGAGTTTCGGCTAAAGACAATCCGCGATCGCAATCTGATGATGATTGAGAATGAAGCCCTCAAAGCCCTGAACTAAAGTACTCTTCGAGAATAAAAGCTTAAACCCGTTTTAACGGGTTCAAAGATTTACTTACTCCTTGAGAACGTGACTATTTGCTTTGAACTTAAATATAATCCTAAACGCTTAAGCGTGTCAACACTTGTTTAAGCGAGAAAGCCAACTGTAACGAATCGTAAGGTGTTACCATTTAGGCGAAGTGTTAATTAGAAAGCGAACTTGAGTGCCTAGAGCCAGCACTGCTATAGGGGTTAGTCCCGTTATTAAGGAACAAGTACAGAAACAGGCGCAATCAACCCGATTGACCCTCAAAGAGGTTATTTACATGGGAATGCTGGCGATTGATGAACTCAGCGAACAGCGCCGCCAGGAATTAGCCGATAAAGTCCATCAGATGCAAATCAACGGCGAAATTTGAGCTTTAGCGACACAGAGGCGAGAATTTCGGCGGGGATTGCTGTGGTGGATTGAGGATTAACTTAGCACCAGTGCGATCGCAAGCCACGAAAAGACCCTGATTAAACCACCGAAATCACTTTTGCCTCCACCAATTTAGGTGAGGTACGTGATCTTACACACTAATTGCTTCAGCATCTCCTGTACAAGTGAAGGCGTACACAGTCCCTACATAGGACATAACAGGAGATGAGTGATGCTAAAAAAAGCTGTTGCATATAGCCGGGTAGGTCAAAAGGGAGTTCGTGTTGCATCGGGTGTTGCAGAGAATCCCTCAGAATTCGTCCGCATACGACAAGGTGAAATTACTCAACGCTGGCAGGATTTTTTAGCTCGACTAGCCGCTCAGGATGATTTTGGTATAGGATTGGCTGAGGTAGGCAAGCGCGAGGTTACAGCAACAGATCTGGCAGCACTTACAGCCTTAACAGGATACGAACACGCAATTGTTATATTAACAGATAACAGAAGAGTTCTGATTAATATGGGTTCTTACAAAGGAGGAGAGCTACCACCTAACACTAAAATACTACTAATGCACTCACACCCTGATGATCATGGCACTGGAATGGCAAAATTCATCTCTGAGGATGATGTAAACGCTTTAGTGTACTTGAATCAACGTTACAGCTATATGGTCACAGTTGATGGAACAGTCTACCGTTTCACCAGGGATACACCTTCATGTAGTGTGGCAAGGATTGTCAGGGAACTTAAGTACAGTGGATGGGTCAAACCAGAAACTTAAGAGGATGAAACCATGCCATTTTTTATTCAAAATGTAACAAAATGTGCTATCTGCGATCAGGTAATTGATAATCGTTATGATGCAGCACAACTCCCTTATATTCATCCAAAGGTCTCAAGCTCCCTGGCACAGTTAGCAAGAAGGTTTGTACATCGGTCATGTTGGCAAGAATGGAAAGACGCGAACTTATTTTCAACGGCAGCATTTAATCTAGCCAAACAGGTAAATTCTCACGACACCCCCCTCAAAATTGAGTTTGCCAGCGATGGATTAATTGTATTTTGGGTCGCGGCTATGAATAGCTATCGATTGCAAGATTTTAAGTTACTTGTGACGATAGATATTCCTGTATCAGAAGCATTCAGAATGGGGAATCATATTGTTTCGGCGTTTTTGAAAAATGATTTTCCCAGTACGTTTTTAATTGGGGATTATATCTGGAAAGTCAGACGCGATGATTCGGGAAATGTTGAATTCACTATCAAGGAAGGAGGGCAGATTGCCGATAAATTTGTCGTTCCCATAGAAAGACAGAGTTGCTGGGTAGATGCGATGAAAGAAATTATAGAGCAAGGAACTCAGAAGTTAGGTGAGATTCCGACGGTGAGTACATCGGGTTACTAGAGGTTAGGTGTGTTCATGAGTACAATTCAACTCGATATTCCTGAAGAAATATTAATCATTCTCAAAGACACACCCGAAACCATTGCTAGAGAACTCCAGCTATTAGCCGCCGTAAAACTCTTTGAACTGGGAAAACTCTCATCTGGACGCGCCGCTCAATTAGCCGGAATCTCACGAGTAGAATTTCTGATGTTACTAGGGCGTTATCAGGTATCTTCCTTCTCTTTAACCCCAGAAGAATTAGAACAGGATGTCAACAATGCTTGAATCCCTGCTCATTGTCAACATATCACCCCTACTCTATCTCCACCAAGTTACTCCGCCTCGGAATCAATTCCGAGGCTCATAGCGAAAGTCGTCTGAAGACGACTAATAATAAATCCCAAGTTACCGTGAGGTAGGCAAGAGCAACAAACGATAACATAAGCATTTCCAGGGTGATAATTCTTGCCCACCCTACATCAAATTTATGTATTGAGGCGGGTTCAAGAGGTGAGTGACAACCCACTCCAAAAGGAGCAGGATAATTCAGCCAACGCCCAGTCATCTTTCGCAAGCGGCTGGAGACCCTCGCTTTTAGCGACGGGAGGAAAGCCGCGCCTCCGGTTACCGTTTACAGTTTTTACAGGGAATGTGATAGAATGTGAGGTATGACTCAACGCGCCTACCGATACCGCTTTTACCCAACGTCGGAACAAGAACAACTCTTGCGCCGCACGTTGGGTTGCGTTCGTCTAGTTTACAACTTGGCGTTGCATACTCGAACTGAAGGTTGGTACGAAAGGCAGGAGCGGATTGGCTACAAACAGACATCCGCCATGCTGACAGATTGGAAAAAGCAAGAAGACTTGCAGTTTCTCAATGAAGTTAGCTGCGTACCATTGCAGCAGGGATTGAGAAACTTGCAAAAAGCGTTTACCAATTTCTGGGCAGGTCGTGCTAAGTATCCCAACTTCTTGAAGTTGCGTAACGGTGGTAGCGCTGAGTTTACCCGTTCTGCTTTTAAGTGGAAAGATGGGCAACTATGGTTAGCAAAATGTCGCGAACCTTTACCAATTCGCTGGAGTCGAACCCTTCCAGAAAACTGTGAACCTTCTACGGTTACAGTAAGGCTAGATGCTTCTGGACGATGGTTCGTCTCTCTATTAGTTGAGGATCATACGGTTAAGACGCTTCCTCAACTTGACAAAGCTATTGGAATTGACGCAGGCGTCACCTCCTTGATAGCGACCAGCGATGGGGAAAAGATTGCTAATCCAAAGCATTTTAAGCGGCTAAAACGCAAGTTGAGACAAGCTCAAAAAGCATTGTCTCGCAAAGTTAAAGGTTCAAATAATAGGGAAAAGGCGAGGCAGCAGGTTGCCCGAATCCATGCTCAAATCGCCGACGCCCGTAAAGATTTCCTTCACAAGCTAACGACTCGACTGGTACGTGAAAATCAAACGATTGTTGTCGAAGACTTAGCAGTGAAGAATATGATGAAAAACCACAAGTTAGCTCAAGCAATTGCTGACGCAAGCTGGAGCGAACTGGTTAGACAGTTGGAATACAAGTGCCAGTGGTACGGTCGATTACTGGTTAAGATTGACCGATGGTTTCCCAGTTCTAAGCGCTGTGGACATTGTGGTCACGTCGTTGATAAATTGCCGCTTAATGTTAGGGAGTGGAATTGCCCAGAATGTGGAACTCACCACGACCGAGACATTAATGCCGCAAACAATATTCTAGCCGCAGGGCTTGCGGTGATAGTCTGTGGAGCGAACATAAGACCCGATGGACATAAGTCCAAAGGGCAGTTGCGAAAAACCTCTCTCGCTAGTCTCAGGGGTAGGAAGCAGAAACTCAAATCGTGAGGTTTGGGAATCCCTCGTCTCCGGCGAGGGAGGATGTCAAGCTAGAACAATAGAGGAAATTCCGGTGTTAAACCCAACGACTCATCACCAGCGCCATCTATGCAATCTGCTCCCCTTGACGGTAATCCCTGTGTTTTGCTCGTAGAAACCGATGAAACCCTAGCTCAACGCATGAGCCTAGATCTAACAGAAGCTGGCTATCATACGGTTATCGCTACAGATGCGCCCAGTGGCTGGCATCAAGCTTGTCAACTCCAACCCGCTATGATGGTTGTAGATCAATCGCTTTCTGGTTCTGGAGAATCAGGTTTGAGTTTATGTACTCGCTTGAGAAAAGCGGGTTCTCGTGTCCCTCTAGTCTTACTCATCACTCGCGACGCGATCGAGGATCGAGTCGCCTGTTTAGAAGCGGGTGCTGATGATTTTTTCCTGAAACCCTATCGCGCTGACGCCTTTTTGCAGATGATACGTCTGTATCTAGAACCCGATACCAATACGAGTGAACAAGTCAGATTTGGGGATTTGGCGTTAGATTTGACGACGCGCCGCGCCATGCGGGGAGGACGAGTGATCGATTTGACGATGAAAGAGTTTGAACTGCTTAAGTATTTGATGACTCATCCCCGTGAAGTTCTAACTCGCGAACAGATTCTGGAAAATGTTTGGGGATACGATTTTCTGGGGGAGTCTAATGTGATTGAGGTGTATATCCGTTATCTACGTATCAAAATTGAAGATGAGGGCGACAAGCGCTTGATTCAAACAGTCCGGGGTGTGGGTTATGTTTTGCGAGAATCCTAGAGGGAAAGTCAAAAGCCACAAGCCAAATGAACTACTATGCTTCTTACTCTACGCGATCGCATCGGCAACTGCAATCCGCAACTTTTGCGAGAACTCGGAAGTCGTCTAAATCTCTCCAATTTTGGGATTGCTCTAGCCATTTCTCTGATCGCTCAACTATTAGTAAGCCTGTACTGCTGGAGTCCAACATCGTCTACCTCTGCTCCGATTAACTGGCAAAGCTGGTGGAAAAATCTCTTTCTCAATCTCGGTTTAGTCGGAATTTGGCTCCTAATTGTCGCGGGAACCTATCTGCTGGTTAAGGATTTAGCCAGCGAGAAAAAAAACGGTACGCTTGACTTTATTCGCTTTAGTCCTCGATCAACCCAGAGTATTCTCATCGGTAAGATGCTGGGAGTGCCAATCGTACTTTATGGCATCATTATTTTTGCACTACCCTTGCATTTGTGGGCAGGACTAGCGAGTCAGATTCCCTTGAGCCGAATTTTCAGTTTCTACGGAGTTTTAGTTGTTAGCTGCTTTTTCTTTTACAGTGTTGCCCTGCTCTATGCTCTAGTGGGGGACTGGCTTAGTGGAATTCAGCCTTGGCTGTTCAGTGGTATGGTTTGGGCATTTCTTTGGCTCAATCTATTCGATACAACCCACGCTCAATACCTGCTTTCACCTGCTAACACGTTGGTTTCTATAGCTTTTGACTCTCCTGAGTATGATTTGAGCTATCTTGAGGATGCGAAATTTCTACTCATTTTAATCGGTTTCCCTTTGCAATTCGTACACTGGTTTTACGTTCCCGTTGGCGAAAGGCTGATTACCTTAATCGGATTGATTTTATTTAACTATGCCTTCTGGACGTACTGGATTTGGCAAGCTCTCGAACGTTGTTTTCCTAACCCTAATGCAACGCTGCTGACGAAGCGACAAAGTTATGTGCTAGCTGTATGCTTTGGGGTCTTGCGCTTCGGCTCGGCTTTAGACCATCACCGCTATGATTCAGATTTCGATTTTGGGGATCACTTAGATGGGGTAATTAGTCCGTCTCTTGGTCAGCTCTGTCTATTCCTATTTCTCATCGTCGCACTGTCACCGAGCCGCCAAGCTTTGCTGGATTGGACACGCTATCATCAACAGAGGCGCACAAGGGGCAAGAATTTCTGGAATCGCGCTTTACTTAAGGACTTGCTATGGGATGAAAAAAGTCCGGCATTGCTAACCCTTGCCATTAATCTACTTATTACTGTCCCTTGCATTGTTCCTTGGATTTGGAGTTGGCCCGATTCTTATTTCAAGCATATTAAACCGGAAGCGTTTCTGGCGCTTCCTTTGGAGGCATGTATGATTTTGATTTTTGCGGCAATTGCTCAACTGATGATACTCGTACCCACTCGCCGCCCCGCACTCTCAAACCTCTGCATACCGGGGGTAATCATCTTTTGGATTGTTGTCGCTAATTTCGCTGGTTATGATTTTGGTCTGAGTCTGTCTTGGGGGTTTCGCTCTAGTAGATACAGTGAATTCAGTCTAATTTTTATCATTTTCTGCACCACTCTCGTCGTTGCAGCACTGATTGCTCAACTCGCAATTCGGACATCCCTTGGCATCAGCATTCCAGGTATAACTATTATCGGAATAACCATAGCTTTCTCCCTGGGGAAGTTCGGCATTGAATTTTTCCTCTTACCCCTGTTTCTTTGCGAGTTATATATACTAGGATTGCTTAGCTGGCAATTGACGCGACAACTACAACGGGCGGGCAAGCTACCAACAAAAGCGCCATTAACCAGAGTTTCTTAGAACCTCGGTTCAGTGCTAAACAGTTAGGATATTTATCATTAATTGCACCAATACTTATTCAGCAAACCCTACTGATTCATGAACTATCATATTCGCCTATTCGGAATAACCCTGAGTCTGATACTGCTTGGATGTTCGGCTTCCGGCTCAAACAATGTCGCCGATGGAACACTCTTGAAGTCCGGCGAACGGCTTCCAGAACCGCCATCCCTCTCCTCGTCACCTCCCAATTCCGGTCAGATGTTACCCATTAGCGCTCAAACTCAGATCGGTGATCAGCAGATTTTACTCGAAGTCGCTAGAACACCTGGACAACAGCAGATTGGATTAATGTATCGCACGGCTTTAGCACCAAACCGAGGGATGTTGTTTCCCTTGAATCCGCCGCGACCTGCTACGTTTTGGATGAAGAATGTGAAAATCCCCTTGGATATGATCTTTTTGCGAGATGGCGAAGTCAAAGCGATCGCGGCAAATGTTCCCCCCTGCACTGCTAATCCCTGTCCTACCTACGGTCCGGGGGTTCTGGTTGACCAAGTGATTGAACTTGCCGGTGGACGAGCCGCTCAACTGGGTCTCAAGGTGGGCGATCGCATCACAATCACCATCCTAGAGGATGAGATTAATCCATCGCCAGAATCTTAAATTTTGATTAACATCATTGAGAAAATAAATAAACGATGTAAAGATTTTTCTACGAAATTACGTTAACATTTCGTAAGATAGATTTCTAATCTAAGACCATTGACGACGAGGTAGTAACCTGCATTAGTGGTGGATACCCATCAAAGCGACCAAGTACGGGTGTAGTCTGGAACAGCCTTTTAGTGGTGTGAGGTGAGGCAAGGCGAAACAGTACACAAAGAGTCGATGGGGGGTGAGGGTTCAAACAATACCTGGTCAGTACATCCTGTGAGTTGTCAACTCGATCAATCAACATCTTAGATGGTCAGTGATCTAGGACACAAGCAGTGCCGGATTAACCTATCACAATAAGCAAAGAACCCTCAGCTAGTAGACAGTATTAAATGTGTCTACCCATTGCTAAAAGAGGCAGGACGCTGATTCCACAATAGATCCGATAAGGAGGTGAATAGCAGTTATGGCACCTGCAACCTATTCTGAATTTTTACGATTTCTGCAAGAGGAATTGGCAATTTCCACCGATTCCATTGCGATCGCTCAACGGCGTCGGGAACAAGACCCAGGACCATTACCGATGATTCTGTGGCAGTACGGTTTAGTCACATTGCAGCAATTAGACCAAATCTATGACTGGCTGGAAACAGTCTGAAATTAAAACAATCGGTCAGGAGCATATAATAATGCCTAAGTGCTTATGCTTTGGGAATAATCCATTCAAGTCTAAACCGTTCAATTTCATACAATGTTATCCATTGACCATTGATTCCTCTACAAGAAAGAGCGGGTCGCTAGTTGACCCGCTTTTTTTTGGCGTCTTTAGTGTATTTCGTTTATGGCTTAGCCTAAGATTGAGTCAAGACGCGAGCCGCCGCTGACACTCCTGCTCCTGCTGTCATGGACTCATAACCCAACTCTCGCAGCGTCGCTTCTAGCGCCCCAATCGCCGCCAGAATATCGCGATCGCAAACAAAGCCTAGGTGACCAATGCGAAATATTTTGCCTTTCAAGTGATCCTGTCCCCCAGCTAGGGAAATATCAAAGCGCTTTTTCATCACGCCCCGAATTTGTTCGGCTTCAATCGACACAGGCGCCACAGCCGTTACCGCTGGACTGGCGGCGATATCCGGAGCAAATAGGGGAAGGGAAAGCGCCTCAATCGCCGCCCGAGTTGCTTGCATCAGGCGTTGATGACGGGCAAAAATATTATCTAACCCTTCAGCTTGCATCATTTGCAACGCTGTTTGCAGTCCCACCACTAAATTGACTGGGGGGGTAAACGGATTGCTATTTTTTTTTGCCGCTTTACGATACACACCCAAATCTAAATAAAAGCGAGGCAGTTTGGCTGTCTCGTAAGCTTGCCAAGCTTTATCCGAGACACAGACAAACCCTAATCCAGGGGGAACCATATAGCCTTTTTGGGCACCTGAGGCTACCACATCAATCCCCCACTGATCAATCGGTAAACTGACAGCGCCTAAGCTGGTTACCGCGTCTACAATAATTAGAGCTTGACCGTGTTCTTTGACGTAACGATTAATCGTTTCCAGGTCGTTGAGTACACCTGTGGAGGTTTCTGAGTGGGTGACAATAACGGCTTTGATTGTCTTATCCGTATCCGCCACCAGCTTTTGGCGAAACTGTTCCGGATCGAGGGGTTGACCCCACGGTGCCGTAATCGTCTCCACCTCTAGACCGAACGCTGCACTCATCTTTGCCCAGCGATCGCCAAATTTACCATTAGTTCCGACCAAAACCCGATCGCCAGGACTCAAAAAATTAATAATCCCGGCTTCCATGGCACCCGTACCACTCACCGTTAACACCAAAACATCGTTCTGAGTTTGGTGCAACCATTTTAGGTTTTGGGTCACCTCTGCCATAATGGCGCTAAATTCCCCACTGCGATGCCCGATTGGATGCTTGGCTAACGCCAGCAATACCTGTTCGGGCACCGGTGTTGGTCCGGGAATCATCAGCATCAACTTATTATCCATGAGCGTTATCCTCAATCGTTGAGTATCACATAATTCAGAATGACACCACTATCTCATGACTGAGTTTTGGTTTCCGAATCTAGAGGAAAACCATTATCCGATGATTTTGACTCAACGTTGACATTATTGAGTGACCAACGGTACTCAACGGGTAAGTTGAGGCGCCCACAGGTTTGTTCTAGTTGTTTCTGCTGGGCTAACGCTTTGCGGAGAGTGGCAATCAACTGATGCACCTGTTCTCGAATCATCGGGTTTTGATTCGTGGCAAAGGCAGTATGACGCTCTAGCATCTGTAGTAGCAGTTCGTAGTGAATATATGACGGAAGGGGTATTGGCTCCATGAAACCTGGCTTACCTTAAATGGACGAATTGCGATTAATCTTCACGTTCGACAAGCGTATCGGATGATCTGACCTGCTCTATAAAACTAATACAATAATCAACAGGCAAGGACGATTGATTACACAGAACTCACGAACTTGGCAATAGATTGGTGATGGCTTGGGCTGGATCAGGTTGTTTAACCAATGATTCACCAATTAGTACAGCGGTAGCACCCGCCGATGCGACCTGCTCTAAATCGGCTTTTTTTTGCACTCCTGACTCACTGACAATCAGAATACCGCGTTCTTTGAGCTGCTGACCTCGCGCTGCCAGAAGTTGGCAGGTTGTTTGGAGATCAACTGAGAAATCTGCCAAGTTGCGGTTGTTTATACCTACTAGGGTAACGCCATCTACCAATAACACGCGGTCTAATTCATCCAGGGTATGCACTTCGATAAGAGGGGTCATGGATAACCCATTGGCAATTTTGACAAAGTAGCGTAGGTCTTGATCCGACAAGATCGCCGCAATCAGCAAAACCGCATCAGCACCGTGACTCCGAGCCAGATAGAGTTGATAGGGATAAATGATGAACTCTTTACACAGAATTGGCAAGTTGACCTGAGCCCTAACTTGGCTGAGATTCTCCCAACTCCCTTGAAAGAACTTTTGATCAGTCAGCACGGATATGGCAGAAGCACCACCTTGTTCATAAGAACGGGCAATCGCCACGGGGTCAAACGCTTCCCGAATCACGCCTTTACTGGGAGATGCCTTTTTTACTTCAGCAATTAATGCCGGACGAGTCTTTGCCCCTAATAACGCCGCTTTAAAGTCACGCGGCGGTGGTGCCGATTCTATCTGTTTCCGGAGTTCAGCTAAGGGTAGCCGTTCCCGCATCCGGTCAACTTCTGTTTCTTTATGCCAGACAATTTCTTCCAGAATATGGCGCGGCTGGGCGTCTGGGAGAACGACTTGATAGCGCAGGATATTCAGGTCAACCGCCGGATTGGGTGGACGGCGGCGGATTGGTAGTTGGTCATTTGTCATTCGGCGTTGGTCATTGGTCATTGGTCAAGAGTTAACAACAGGCAAAAAAGCACATACTTTAAAGTTTACAGCCCTGGAACCGTGGAGTCCTCTGCCTTCTTGTACTACGTTATTTGTTCTTGATCACAATAGGTTTAATGACTAGCAACGGCTCGCTTGTAGGCTTCATCGAGGACTTCTGACAATGTGGGATGGGCATGGACTAAGTATGCCAGAGTATTTACAGACTGTCGTTGGGCGATGGCGTTTGAGGCTTCGTGAATTAAATCAGAGGCGTGGATGCCCAAGATGTGAACACCAAGGATTTCACCGCTATCTTTACGATAGATAACTTTGGCAATGCCATCCGACTCTCCTTGTGCGATCGCTTTGGAATTTCCTTTAAAATACGTCCTCACTGAGGCAACTTCAAATCCCTCTTTTTCTCCGAGTTCCTTGGCGGCGGGTTCAGTCAGTCCCACGTAACTAATTTCTGGATGGGTAAAGGCGGCGGCGGGGATGCTGCGATAGTCAATGGTACGATGACGCCCACAGATATTTTCCACGGCGACAACCCCTTGAGCTGATGCCGCATGTGCCAGCATGAGTTTACCTGTGGCGTCACCAATTGCCCACAGATGGGGAATGGCTTCGTCACCGGATAAAACTGCCATTTGATCATTGATGGGGATGAATCCTCGGCGATCTGTTTCCACACCTACTGATTCTAAGCCTAAATCCTTGCTCACGGGAATCCGTCCCGTGGCGACTAAGCAAGCATCAACTTCTAGGACATCCACAACTTCCTTGGTTTTGGCATCCGCCAGTTCAATTACAACGGGTGAACCGGGAGTCACTTTTTGTGCCAGAATGCCGGAATAGGTTTCAATATCGCGGGGAGAAATCAGCACCCGGGTGGCTAGTTTGGCAATATCTGGGTCAAATGTGGGCATTAACTGGTCGAGGGCTTCAATCATGGTGATTTCCGACCCTAGAGCTGTATAGATGTCAGCAAACTCTAAACCAATATAACCACTGCCAATAATTGCCACCCATTGGGGTAACCATTCGAGCTTTAGGGCGTCGTCGCTGGTGAATACGGTTTTCCCGTCGAGTTCAATACCGGGGGGGACGAAGGGAACGGAACCTGTACAGAGGATAATGTCTTTGGCGGTAACAGTTTTTTCGCCACTGTCTGTCGTCACCGTTACTTTTTGTTGTCCAGCTACCCGACCCCAACCGGGAATGATATCAACATTTAAGCGTTTGAGACTGTTGGTGAGATCGCCGCGAATCTTACTCACAAGGGTATTCGCATGGTTTGCGATCGCGTCTCGGTCAAAGTTTACGCCACCCACCTGAATTCCCAGGGATTTCAGATGATGGGTATTGCGTAACTCCCGTACTCGCCCTGATGCGGCTAATAGGGCTTTTGACGGGATACAACCGCGATTTACACAAGTACCGCCCATTTGGGAGGCTTCAATGATGGCGGTTTTCAATCCGCAACTGACAGCATGTATTGCCGCGCCATGCCCACCGACACCAGCACCGATAATCACTAAATCGTAATCAAATTCTTGACTCACATCCATTTCCGTTACATAAAACTTACACAAATCTACCAATACCCGGTAGAACCTGCCGTTTACTTCTTGCTTCACTCGCTTCAGTGTCGGCACTAAACCAGTCTACAGGCTCTCCCCCACCAGTACGGGCTTGGTAACCAAGCCCCTACGGCGGCTTGCTCCACATTGAACGATGCGTTTAATGTCGCGCGCGATCGCACTCTCGCCCCAAAGTTGTCACACCGGAAAACCCGCTTAGATATTTATCCTACAGCCAAAAGGGTTGTCTCTCCCGACAAATCCACTCAAAAGATTTTTCGGGAAATATCTAGAAATTACCTGTAAATCAAGCTCTAATCGTTAGCCCCTAAAAGACTATACCATAGGATTAAACGGTAAGGGTGCTAGTTTCTCCGACATAGGCTAATGAGTAGCGTTCATCTCCATAAACACTAGCTTTAGGAAATCAACTATTATGCGCGAACCTCAGCAAAATCATCGAAATGAAGCAGCTAAAGCCTTTGTGGAATCCCTTGACCAACTTGAGAATCTCTTGGGGCACCCATCCCCTCCTCCCCAATCGCCATCCCGTCGTTCTTCTTCGATTGCCCCTACTCCTCAATCAAAATCCTCCCAGTCAGACGATGACATTTTCGATCTGGATCTTCTCGAAGAAGCTGCGGCTGATCTCGATGCATTTTTTGGCGACACTGAGTTACCAGAGGATGAATAGGAAGACAACAGAGCCGAGATGCCAAAGTGCAGGGGGAGATGGTTGAGATGAAGGAGATGGGGGAGTTAACTTAAAACTCACGCGCCATGCCCTACCCGTTGGCGCAGCGCTTCATAGACGATTAAAGCCGCCGCGATCGCAACATTTAAAGATTCTACATCCTGACTGAGGGGAATTTGCACCGATTTATCAGCGAGTGCGGCTAACTCAGGGCGCAGTCCCGCCGCCTCATTGCCCAGTAGAATCAAGCTAGGACAGCGCCAGTCTATTTCCCAGTAACTCAATGTCGCCTTGGGTAGAGTTGCCACAACTTGTACCCCTTGATCCTGACTTTGCCTAACCACCTGACTTAGATTAGCATTGCTACTCATGGGCAGACGAAACCATTGACCCGCTGAAGCCCGTAATACTTTGGGATTCTCTAAGTCTACACTGTCTCGACTCAGCCATAAACCATCAACACCTGCGGCGGTTGCGGTACGAATGATGGTTCCCAAGTTTCCCGGATCTTGCAGCGTCTGTAAAACTAAACCGAGGGAACAGGGAATCTGAGGAGGGACGAGGGATGAAGACTTTGCCGTTACCACCACGCCATCTGGCTGAACAGTTGTCGCCATCGCCTTGAGAACAGAGGGTTCAACAATTTCAACGCGCTGACACTGAGGTGTGGCGTCTTGCCAAAGTTGCGGATGAGTTTGCTGCCAATCTGGTGTACAACAAAGGGTGACTAGGGGATAATTGACCGCACAAGCTTCTGCCAACAGGTGGGTTCCCTCTAACAGCAGAAGTTGCTCCTCCCGCCGCCCTTTGGCTGTGTGCAGTTTCCGAATTGCCTTAACTAGAGGATTCTTGCTACTTGTCAGCATTATCAAGTTCAAGGTCAGCGTAGAGACGTAGCATGCTACGTCTCTACAATCTTCGATGCGGAACCCGGGACTTGAACCCGGAAGTTCTTGCGAACACTAGAACCTGAATCTAGCGCGTCTACCAATTCCGCCAGTTCCGCTTCTTTCCATGCAGTTTTCCATTATGCGACTATACTGACGCCTTTGTCAACTAATTTATTTTTTGCGGATTTTCGGCATCGGACAAGGTAAAATTCAATGCTGGTTGATTCACCAGTTTGGGAAGCAAATCTAGACATTTGCCCTGTTTCAGGTAGAATCAAAACCAAATTTTAAAAAATGCCAAGATTTCACCGATTCTGGAGGATAGACCTATCAACCACTCTCTTAATCTGACAGATACTGGATCTGTACCCAAGGGGAACCCATCCGTTCTAGAGATTTGGGGCAGTTCGTCCCTCAAAGGACATGTGACCATTAGTGGCGCGAAGAACTCGGCATTGGCAATTATGGCAGGGGCGCTGCTGTGTCCTCAAGATTGCCGACTGCGTAATGTGCCTTCCTTGGTAGACATAGCGCGGATGGGTCAGGTGCTGACGGCTTTGGGTGTTAAACTAAACCATCATGGGGATATCTTGGATATCGATGCGCGTCACCTGGAACAGTCAAAAGCGCCCTACGAGGTAGTTAATCAGCTTCGAGCCAGTTTCTTTGTGATTGGTTCTCTGCTGGCACGATTGGGCGCGGCTCAAGTTCCTTTACCGGGTGGCTGTGCCATCGGCGCTAGACCTGTCGATCTCCATGTTAGGGGATTGCAAGCCCTAGGTGCTGAGGTGCAGATTGAGCATGGTATGGTTAATGCCTATGTGAGGGGGAATGGGCGGCAGCGGTTAAAAGGGGCAAAATTTTATCTCGACTATCCCAGCGTGGGAGCAACGGAAACCCTGATGATGGCAGCGACATTGGCTTCAGGGGAAACGATCTTAGAAAATGCTGCCCAAGAACCAGAAGTGGTGGACTTGGCAAAGTTTTGTAACGCCATGGGTGCCAAGATTCGGGGGGCGGGGACAAACACGATTATCATTTCTGGCGTTCCCAGTTTACATTCGGTAGACTACTCAATTATTCCCGATCGCATCGAAACGGGTACGTTTTTAGTGGCTGGGGCAATTACC
Organism: Coleofasciculus sp. G1-WW12-02; assembly: GCF_040219735.1. Taxonomy (NCBI): domain Bacteria; kingdom Bacillati; phylum Cyanobacteriota; class Cyanophyceae; order Coleofasciculales; family Coleofasciculaceae; genus Coleofasciculus; species Coleofasciculus sp. G1-WW12-02. Next base: position 61,452 of record NZ_JAVJRX010000116.1, read on the forward strand.
CAGTCAGAACTCACTCTTTCCCCGGTTGTACCGGAACATATTACCGCCGCGATCGCGAAACTCCAAAACATTGGCATGAGAGTGATTCAGGAAGCCCCTGACTGTCTACGGATTGTCCCAACAGGGATAATTCGCGCTACGGATATTGAAACCTTACCCTATCCAGGATTTCCCACGGATATGCAAGCCCCATTCATGGCACTATTAACGCTGAGTGATGGGGATAGTGTGATTACCGAAACCGTGTTTGAAAATCGTCTAGGTCATGTCCCCGAACTCAATCGCATGGGGGCAGATATTCGGATCAAAGGCAATAATGCGATTGTACGTGGTGTGCCTCTGTTATCAGGCGCCCCTGTCGTTGCGACTGACTTACGCGCATCCGCCGCACTGGTATTAGCCGCCCTAGCCGCCGATGGTAAAACCACGATTCAGGGACTGCATCATTTAGACAGAGGGTATGAGAAGCTAGAGGCGAAGTTAAAGAAACTTGGCGCACGATTACAACGGGTGTCGGATAACTCACCGCTAAAAGACTCCTCAGCAACCCAAAGTCCAGTTAAAACGCTGTGACGATCAAAAATCTTTGTGGCTGATATCCGTCGCTTTAATCCTAGACGTTGACATCCTCCCCACTCTGCTTGCGAACTGAGACTCTATGCGGTGTTCAACGGTTTAAATTGTCGTTTGTCCGGCAATCCCTAACAGAGCAGCGATAGCTAGGTTAGGGTTGTTGAACTGTAGAGCGGAACGTTACTATCAGGTAACAATATCGGCTAACGCGGGTTTGAGTGTTGGATAGCGATAGTTAAAACCACAGCTAGTCGTCCGCTTAGGCAACACGTTTTGACCTTCGAGAACAACTTTAGCCCCCTCTCCCAGTAATGCTTCTAGGGCAATGCTGGGAACGGGTAACCAGGAGGGACGATTCAGCACATCCCCTAGGGTTTGACAAAATTCCGACATCCGCACGGGGTTGGGTGCTGTTGCATTGAATACCCCTTCCATGTCGTTGCGGGTGAGTGCGTCGATAATCAGGTTCACGAGGTCATCTCGGTGTATCCAAGAGAACCACTGACGCCCACTCCCAATCGGACCCCCAGCAAAGAGTTTAAATGGGGGTAGCATTTTTGCCAGTGCGCCACCATCGCCGAGAACGATGCCAAATCGGAGGATAACCAACCGAACATCGGCATCTTTCACCTTTTCGGCTTCAGCTTCCCAAGCCTGACAGACTTGGGCGAGGAAATCGTCTCCAGGGGGACTGGTTTCAGTGTATGTTGCTGTTTCGCTAGTCCCGTAATAGCCAATAGCCGACGCATTCACTAATACCCTAGGTTTGGGTTGAGCTTTCGCGATCGCGTCTACAATTTGCCGGGTTCCCAGTTGGCGGCTATTGAGAATCGCCTGCTTACGTTCCGGTGTCCAACGATTCTCACCGATGGGTTCTCCCGCCAAGTTCACCACCCCATCGCAAGACGCGATCGCGTCTTGCCAAGCTCCGGATTCGGTGGGAGTATAACCCACAATCTCTAAATTGGGAAACAGCCTAGTCGCTTTGGCTCGGTTTCGGGTTAAAATTAAGGGTTGATGCCCTTTCTCAAGCAGACGCTTGACTAAGCGAGAGCCAATAAATCCAGTGGCTCCAGTAATAGCGATTTTCACGATTAAGTTACTCTGCTCCCTGTCCTTGTTTTGTGTCATCGTAAGCCATATCATTGGCTTCGGCATAGCGGTGCATAAAGCGCATGAAACGATCCCAGTGATCTTGCTGTTCGATGTCAAATTCGCAGTCTACCCGCTTCAAATCATCACCTTCTGGACCACTGAATATAAATTTAACCGATGATGGCTCAACACTAATTTGCCCTTCTTCATCGATTAAGAGCAAGGCGTTAGCGAATCGCTTGGTATAACTCTGGAATTTTTCTATCGCTTTTAAGGAATCGAAACTCATTAATACTGAACGCACGCCCGAACTCTGATTTCGCCGTAAGCTAACATTACTCAGTTCTTCAGGAAGTCCTTCAAAAAATTGAATCGATGGCGTTTGGGAAGTCATTTTAAATTGCAAATACTATATTATTCAGTATACAAAACTTTATGCCTCTCACAGAAGAGATCCCCGACTTCTTCAAGAAGTCAGGGATCTCAGGCTCACGAGAAATGACTCAAAACTACACGGCTTGCGGTTGCACTTGCGGCTGGAATTGGAACAGCGAGTACACCACATTGCGACGGATGTCAATCATCATCTCCAAGAAAGTTTCATACCCTTCTTGCTTATACTCAATCAGTGGGTCTTTCTGCCCATACCCCCGTAACCCGACAGACTCGCGCAAAGCATCCATCGATTGCAAATGCTCCCGCCACAGGGTATCAATCTGCTGCAAGATGAAGAACCGTTCAGCTTGTCGCATCAATCCCGGTTGAATCTGATCGATTTGGGCTTCTTTAATGTCATAGGCTTTACGGACTTCTTCATGCAAAAAGGTTTTAATCTCCGTAACTGTCATATCATCCAGATGCTCTGGCTGGAGATCTTGCAGCAAATAGACAAACTCTTGTACCTTTGCCACTAAGCTGGCTAAATCCCATTCTTCTGGTGGCAAATCAGGGTTGACATAAGCATCTACAATATCATCCATGGTCTTCTCCGCATACTGGATGACTTGTTCTTTGAGATCTAATCCTTCTAAAACCCGACGACGTTCCGCATAAATTGCCCGCCGCTGATTATTCATCACCTCGTCATATTCAAACACCTGTTTCCGGGTGTCATAGTAGAAGGTTTCAACTTTTTTCTGCGCCCCTTCTAAGGAACGAGTCAGCATTCCCGATTCGATGGGCATATCTTCCTCAACCCGGAACATATTCATCATCCCCGCCACGCGATCGCCCCCAAAAATCCGCAGCAAGTTATCTTCTAAGCTGAGGAAAAACTTCGTCGAACCTGGGTCACCTTGGCGTCCCGCCCGTCCCCGCAGTTGGTTATCAATCCGGCGAGATTCGTGGCGTTCAGTACCAATTACATGCAATCCGCCGATGCTAATCACCTCATCATGTTCTTTATGGGTAAAGGCTTCGTATTCCTTTCGCACCGCCCGACAAACCTCCCGCAGCTTTTGAATCACCGGGTCATCAGTGGGGGCATTTTCCGCCGCGATCGCCACTTTTTCTTCCGCTTCCAATTCCGGTAGACTGCGCTCCCCATACTGCTGCACCGCAAACTTCACCGCCTCAATCAGCTTTTGTTCCGTACCTTGAGACAACTGAGTCGGGAAAATCTGGGGACTCACCTTCCAAGTTTTCACCTTTTTCCCTGGGGCAAACCCTTGAGCTTGGGAGCGTTTTCCGCTACCGGATGCCATAGCCGCAAAAGAATCTTCTTCTTCAGGGATGACAATCTGGGGCATGAAATATTCTCGCACTTTTAGCCGCGACATGTAGTCAGCGTTACCGCCTAAGATAATATCGGTTCCGCGTCCTGCCATGTTTGTCGCAATTGTCACAGCCCCTTTACGACCCGCTTGTGCGACAATTTCTGATTCCCGTTCCACGTTCTCCGGTCGAGCATTGAGCAGATTATGGGGAACTTCTAATTGGCTTAACAAACTCGAAAGCACTTCTGATTTTTCCACACTGGTTGTACCCACCAAGACTGGGCGTCCTTGCTCATGCATTTCAGCGCATTCTCGGGCAACCGCTTTCCATTTGGCTTCCTCAGTTTTATACACTACATCCGACATATCCCGCCGCCCGGGGGGCTTATTGGTGGGAATAATTGTGACTTGTAGGTTATAGATTTTTTCAAATTCGGCTTCTTCTGTTTTCGCGGTTCCCGTCATCCCAGCTAGCTTGGGATAGAGCAAAAAGAAGTTTTGATAGGTAATCGTAGCTAGGGTTTGGGTTTCTTTTTGGATTTCGACGTCTTCTTTTGCCTCAATCGCCTGATGCAGTCCATCACTCCAACGGCGTCCCTGTAAGACTCGTCCGGTAAACTCATCGACGATGACCACTTCGTCGTTACGGACGATGTAGTTTACGTCATTGGTAAATAGTTCCTTTGCCTTAATCGCATTGAAGATATAATGCGCCCAGGGATTTTCTGGGTCATACAAATCCTCAACCTCTAGGAGTTTCTCTGCCTGGATGAAGCCTTCATCGGTGAGGATCACATTACGAGCTTTTTCATCGACCTCATAATGCTCCTCTGGCTGAAGCATCTTAGCGATTTGAGCCGCTTTCATATAGTTCTGGGTGGGGCGTTCCACCTGCCCAGAAATAATCAGAGGGGTGCGGGCTTCGTCAATGAGTACGGAGTCTACTTCGTCAATGATGCAGTAATTAAAGGGACGCTGCACCACCTCATTCATCGATGTTGCCATATTGTCCCGCAAGTAGTCGAAGCCCAACTCGCTGTTTGTGGCATAAGTAATATCACAGGCGTAATTGCGCTGTCGTTCCGCAGGACCCATACCCGACTGAATCAGTCCCACCGTTAATCCGAGGAAACGGTGTACCTGTCCCATCCATTCCGCGTCCCGACGGGCTAGGTAATCGTTGACGGTAACAATATGTACACCTTTACCTGAGAGTGCATTGAGATAAGCCGGTAGGGTGGATACCAGGGTTTTCCCCTCACCCGTTTTCATCTCCGCGATTTCTCCCCGGTGCAGCACCACGCCACCTAATAGCTGCACATCAAAATGGCGCATTCCCAGAACCCGCCGTGCTGCTTCCCGCACTACTGCAAAGGCTTCGGGTAGGAGATCCTCAAGTAACTCTTCTCGCTCACGATCCGTTGTTGCTTTTTCAAGCTGCTGCTTAAATTCTGCGGTTTTCCCTTGGAGTTGCTCATCGGAGAGCGATCGGATATCTTCTTCGAGAACGTTGATATCGGCAACGAACGGTTGGTATCTTTTAAGTTTGCGGGTATTTGGATCGCCAAGTAAGTTTTTTAACATAGCAGGAGAGGGATACGTCTAATCGCGCTTGGTCTAGGGTTAAGGTTAGACACTCAAGACTAAGGGCATGAATAGGGGAGGGAAGGGTTCACAGGCAATCTTGCACGAGTCCCAGTGACTAACGGCTAACCCATGATAAACCACCGCTTAGGGCGGCATTTTTATGATCATCCTACCATTTTTGCTCGGATTGAGGGGGTACGGGGATCTCGAACAATGCTGGTGGATACTCTTGTCCCGTGGGCAGGATGCTAATCCTATAATAAGATGGTGTTTTGGCAAAAATTGGATTTACCCCCTATTATCGCCCCAATAAGCTATTGATTTTACTTAAGAAACATCACGGATAAGGCTTCAGAATATTTTTGACCGTATGTCGTTCTTTTAATGATATAAGATATAAATATTTTTTGTAAATATGTAATCAATACCGAAAGTATTAACCACACCAAAAAACGTTCAATTGCTTGTGATTTAATGTTAATTATTCTAAAAATAGCTCCTCCATGATAAATTAATAGAATATGCCACAAATAGATCCATAGTGACGAAGAACTAATAAAAAGTATAATTTTTTTGATCTGATCTATCTGATTCTTATGATAATTTAATTTATTCCATAGATTCAAGCAAAAGTCAACAAATAAATATATTAAAGTTGACATGAATATACCATAAGACACATAGTAAAGTCTCGGCGGGAACTTGGCAATATAGGTTGAAACAAAAGATCCTGCGTCACTATAATAATTTAATCCTAAAATAAGATACACAATACCAGCGAAAATAGAAATTAATAAAATTGAGCTATTTTTCATCCTTGCCATTATCATCCCCAGTCCGAATAAACAGCCATAAGGAATTAAATAAAAACAAATTTGCTGCCAAAATACAAAGAGGAATAATCTGCCGTAAATGAAATCAAGAATAGGATTAGCGATGCCCGTATCTTCTACATTTAAATTGAGGATAAAACTAGCCAATACTTCATAAGCGCCATAAATAATTGCCAAAGACATCAAAAACAATAGCCGACTTGACAAGGCTTGCTTAAATTTTAATAAAAGTGGAGAAACAATGGCGACTAAGACAAAGACACGAATAATCCAAACATATCCAATACTGATATAATTTAACAAAAAAAAGCTTCCTATTATTTCTTTTAAAGTAAAAGGGAATACCTGATTTTCATCTTGAGCCAAAGTGACTAGATATGTAAAAATAAAAAATACTACAAGAAAAAACCATACTGGAATAATTAATCGAGGAATTCTTTTTCTCAGGTAAGTGATGAATGAATATTGTTTATCACCAGAAGAATGATAAAAAACACTTCCTGAGATGATGACCATGAGTGGGACATCAAAGTTTCGGAGTTCTTGTACGACCATTTCAATGGAATTTTGACTATTTCCATAAATGGCATGGGCAGCAAAAATTCCGACAATGCCAATAACTTTAAGAATATCAAATCGGATATCTCTACTATTGTTCGGTTTTACTTGCATAAAACTAATGCTGTTTTTAATTGTTCATTATTTAGAGTTGTACCTACTTTTTCCTAAAAATACTATAGGGTTTTAGGCTTCTATCAACAATCTCAAATTCTAAATTGTGGCTTTCACGAAAATCATGCGTAAAGTGGTCAACCTCATTTGTGTCACTCAGTTCCAAATTATAGAAATCGGCAAAATCATGTTCAAAATAAGGACCCGCGTGCCAAGTCCCTAGTTCTAACTTGATAAAGCAATTTCCCGGAATCCGAAAAACTTTAATTTCATCAATGGCGGGTTGTTCACGTTCACAAGCCGGTGCAACCGCCATCCACCAGTCTTTCCCTTCTAGAGAACCTAAACATTGGGTACATTGGCGATGGCGCGTGATTTTGTGAAATTTGCGACCTCTTTGGTACAAGCGCATGATGTAAAAACGGGGAGTACCGTTGTGCAACATTAATTGAGCATCTGTCGCATCATAGGGTTTATCATCGGCTGTCGGCGTGATCAACTGACCGAAGGGTTGAAAGCATTCGGCGCTAATTTCTTCTAGTAGAAGTTGTTTCACCAAAATGGTGGGATTCATAACAGATATAGATAGTGCAACACAAAGCTTACTGCTATTTTGTCCCAAACAGGCGATCGCCTGCATCCCCAAGTCCGGGCAAAATATAGCCATGCTCGTCTAAGCTTTCATCAATAGCGGCGGTTTTGATTGTTAATTGGCGAGGAAAAACCCTCAACCTTTTATTGACCATTGTTTTGAATTTATACTATAGAATGGGGTTTAATTCAGTACTAAGTAGTTGGGCAAAAGAAAACGGCACTGTATGAAGGGTACTGTATGAAGTTTTGTAATCCTTGTCGGGTATCCGTTGTGGAGAAAGGCAAATCTGGGGGAGGGGGGTTTGCGATCGCGTCCAATCAAGAGTGATTCTTCCATCCTGTTTTGACCATTTTAAATAAACCGCTATTTTGGCAACTTGCCATCCCATCGATGACAGTCGTATTGCCGAAGCTCTATCTTTTGTTCTTTGATTGACCTAGCTGTCTCGACTTAATTCACATAATGTTTCTTCTTGATGAAGAGTTAAAAATACTCTTCGTGGGGGAGATAACATAAAAAAGCCACTAATCTTTCTGTTCAATTCTCTCATAATTACCGACCGAATACCAACAAATATTCAAAACAGTATTTTGCCATTAAACTGTGCTGTCACGCCTCTAACCTTGTGTATTAGTAAAATGCCAAACTCTTAAGCCTGAGTATTTACAGCAAATCTGCATAAGTGATTTAAATGATGAAAAGTTTATTTGGCTGATTTATTAGGAACAGTATCTTGTTTGAAATCTCCCAAGAATAATTTGCGTAGGTTTTTATTGAGTGATATTATTTTGTATAGTAAATAAGGTATGATCAAGGCAATAATTATTCTCGCCAGTTCATTTTCTATATTAAATACATTTTTTAACGTGAGTAATACTAATAAATGTAAATACATTATCACTAGAGAACTTTTGCCAAGTTCCATTAAAATATTCTCAATATATCTAAAATTTCCAATCCATTTAGATGTATTTTGTACAAGGATTATCCCAGAAGTTGCCAGCAATATATTTACAATGAAAATTCCATACATTTTTATTTTCATATTGAGAATTAAATTTAGTTTCAGCCAGTGAGCCAATATAATCCCTGTTGCAAATATTATAATGGCGGCTAAATTGATTATTTTTTGATTACTATTGGTTGGATATCTAGCAGAGAGATGTCCCAGGCAGTAAAATGGCAAAGCCATTGCTACTACATTAATGTTCCAGGGAAAATTTACACCTTTTAAAAACCATTGATCTAACATAGCCAAACAGTAAAAACTGATTATTACTCCGAAAAAAAGCATTTTTCTGGAGCCAAATTTATTATAAATTAAATTATAAAACTGTTGTGTAAAGAATAGGCAAGTTATAAACCAAAAAACCCCAAACCAGCCCCAAAGATTATTGCCTCCATAAAGTTTATAAATTGATACGCCAATTATTTTACGAATCCAGTCAATTTCCGGATCTTGATCTTGAAACATTTGGATTGTATAGCTAGTATACTCAGGAATGCTAAGCAAAACAAGAAATACCATATAAGGAACAAGAAAATAAATTAGTTTGACTTTTAGGAATTTTATATAATCAGTTCTAGGCTTATAAAAATATCCACTAAGGAAAAAAAATAAGGGCATATTAAACCACAATAAATATTCTTTTATAGCAATATTTGTGTGTACTATAACAACCGTAATTATGCCAATACCTCTACATACATCGAGCCATTTAATTCGATTTTTTGTTAACACAGTTTATCTACCTATAAATTGCATTATTTTACGGATGAAGCTATTAATTGGAGTCGAATAGATATCTCCGGAAATACTCTGAAATCATTATTCTGTCTAGGTTAAAATCTCATTTCCGGAGATGTCTAATGCCTTTCTTGTGAAATTATAGTGCGATTCATGACAGATGTCGATGGTGCAACACAAAGCTTACTGCTATTTTGTCCCAAACAGGCGATCGCCTGCATCCCCAAGTCCGGGCAAAATATAGCCATGCTCGTCTAAGCTTTCATCAATAGCGGCAGTATACAGAGGGACTTCAGGATGATGATCATGGAAATTCGCGATTCCCTCCGGTGCAGCTAACAAGCACAAAAACTTGATGGACAACGGGATAAAATCCTTCACCCGATCCACGGCGGCTACGGCTGTATTCCCTGTCGCCACCATGGGATCAACAACCAAAATGTCTCGGTGTTCGATATCATGAGGCAGTTTGCAATAATATTCAATCGGAATCCGAGTCGTGGGTTCACGATACAAGCCAATATGCCCCAAGCGGGCGGAAGGAATCAGTTCTAAGATACCATCAACCAGCCCTTGCCCTGCCCGCATAATCGAAACAATCACCATTTTCTTATCCGAAGCCAGCATGGGAGCGTGCATGGGAGCCAAGGGTGTTTTAATCGCTGCGTATTTAAGCGGTAAGTCCCGTGTTACCTCGTAAGCCAGCAAGCTACCAACTTCTTTCATCAGTTGACGAAACTTAGCCGTACTGGTATCCGCCTGACGCATAAGGGTTAGCTTGTGTTGCACGAATGGGTGATCGATTACTGTAACTTGAGGAGTCATCTGTTAATAGTAGACAGCTTTTTATCTGTATAGAAGTTAATCTTCATGTCCTGAGAGTATACCACTCCTGTTGCCAAATCACAGTCCAGGAAGGAATACAGTATAAACTATACGTTGATCATGTATTTATTAATTCATCATAATCAATACAAAAACAAGAATAGTATTATAGGTTTTCTGTCGCTAAATAAGATTTATTCAAGTTATGTTTAAAATTGCCCCTACCGTGGATAGGGTGGCTATTTAAGTCCTGATAGTTTTACTTAGCCTGATCCGGTTAACTATCTGGAACTCCAAATTGATCGGGTAACTCATCAGACGTAATTTTCAAAATTTTCAGTAAAGTCTTGTACTGAACAGGGGTAAGTTTTGGCACTGATCGCCCTGCTTCCCAATTCCTTATGGTTGTTTCCGTTACGCCGAGTGCATCCGCTAACTGCTTTTGGGTGAGAAATTGTCGCACTCTTAGTCTCATTAGCGGCGATCGTTCAGGTTTGTCGGTCATTTGCGTAAATTAGTTGACGGTTAGCGTAAATTGCTTTACTCTAGGCATAGACAGACTAAAGAAAGACAGCGCTCATTGAACCAGAGAAAGCGTTCTAGAGTATTGCTGCCTTTTCTCAATCCGTTGTCATTTTACGCACTCATGCGATCGCATGAGTGTAAATCTATCTGGAATTAATCAGGACAATTCATGAACCGCAATCTTTTATCCAACTATTTTAGACCGACCCAACCCACCAGTTCTATTGTTCCTCATCACTGGTGTTATTCATGCGATCGCCAACCTTGTCTTCCTCGTCGAAGTCTTCACGGGTTTTTTGCTGCAAATCCCGGTATAGCTGTTGAAGACAGCTAAGCCGCGCCCTCAATCGAGGTAACTTCTGTTCCAGATATGCCAATTCCTCTTGGGTTTCCAAGATTAATTGGCTGAGGATTCCCCCAGATATTTCGCCTTTTGAAAACCTTGTAAGTCTTGTGGATTTTGGACTCTGGATATTTGGGTGATCAGTTCCGTGCGGGTCATTCCCAGACTGGCTGCTAGCTGATTGAGGTTTTCCCAATCCTTGGGTTCGAGCCGTATCCCCACGCTGATTGTCTTCCGGTCTGATTTCGGTCTACCACGTTTGTTTGTCATTCTCCTTCCTCGTCGCTAACCTTGTCCTCATCATCAAGGTTTTCGCCCGTCTTTACCCTTAACTGGTCAAACAGTTCTTCAAGCTGGCGCTGCCTTTTTTCCAGCCGTTCCACTTCTGATCGGTAATGAGCCAACTGAATCGCGTTCTCCTCTATCAGTTGGCGAAGGATTCCCCCAGAAATCGTTCTTCGGCTAGTTGCGAAAGGTTCTCCTGAATCTCTCCTCTGGCAAATCGCTCCACCAGTTCTGATCTGGTTATTCCCAGTTGCTGCGCTTGAGATTGTAGAAGCGTCCACCCCTTCGGCGTAATCATCAGCGATACGTTTTTTGCGTTTTCCCTGGCTGACTTGGGTCTGCCGCGCTTGCTCGTCATACTTTTTTGAATGTGCCATAACCTGTCTGTGCATTATCTCATATATACAAATAGGATATTGACTTTTTATTATTACATACATAAAATATAAATACCGATTTTTACATACGTCGATCAAACAAGTTCAGGCGATCGCGTAACAGAGCGCTGCGATTTCACAAGGCGCACAGGGCGGATCGCTCTTGTGTGACAACCTTATCCAGCTTTTGACGATGAAACACTCCGACTGGCTACGCCTTCAATCCGAAGGCGAGAGCGTCTGTGCAATTTTGCGCCAACAAGGTTATGTCTACCGCAAACAGACTCGACGCCTATCCTGGAAACTTTCTAAAACGGGTCAAAACGATTACATGCTCAGATGGCTACCAGCACCCATCAACGAATGGAATTTGATGCCCAAGGATACCAGCCCACAATGGGAACAGCTTTGGCAACTCATTGAACGCACCTTAAGCACTATCAAAGGGGAAGCCAGGAAAACTCTGCCCAAACCCACTTCACAACCAGAAAATAACTCCCGCCCTTGGGCAATTATCCGACTCCTACCTGATGCCAGACGGCATACAGTGGCGAGATTTTTCAACCGTCAAGATGCAGAGGATTACCGACGCTTTCTCAAGCGTTTTATACCGGATGCTGAATTTGAAGTCTTTTTCGATGTGCCCAACGAACAATTCTTAAATATTCCCGCTTCCCTCATCGTAAAAGTAGAATCCTGGCTCTATGTTATCTTTGTCCATCGCCTGGATAAAGGAGGACAATTCATCAGCTATCGTCAGATGGAAGAATGGAAAAATGCTTTCAGAGTAGGTTTGTAGTTGCGCTGTCTTCACCTCCATCCCTCGCTTCGCCTATTACCAACGCCTAATTAAGTGACATTTTACTTAAGAAATCACCCCCTGCAAGAGGAGGCGATTGAAATCGCTGCTACACAAACAAAGTCCGCCTGCGCGGACTAGGTTATAACGGGGGTAGTTAACCCGTATTTGGTATTAAAACGCTACTTAGTATTAGACTTGATTTTAAGAGCGATCGCGCTTATTTTGCATTGATGTTGGATTGGAGTGGATGTTGGGTTTCGGCGCGTCAACCCAACCTACAGTGATAGGCGATAGCACTATCCTGCAATCGTTAGATAAACAGCGCTGGCGAAATCTGGAAGTAATCGCCAAGTGCCTTAGCTTGTGCTTTACTAATGAATCGCTTGCCATTTACCACTTCAGACACTACACCACTCGATCCAATAACACCCACCAAGTCAGCTTGACGAGTGCCACTGGATTCCATGATGTGTTGGAGAATTTCATGAGGTGCAGCTTGATCCATCGGATAGTTCTGTTCCTCATAGGCTTCAATCAGCGTTACGAGCAACTTGTGTAACGCTTTCTCCTCTGGAGTTCGGTTTTTGGCAAAGGTTAGCCGTTCTGCCTCTGCTAGAGCGCGATCATACTCCTGTTCTGTCTCAATCACTTTGGGCGCGACTTGTGCGAGTAGATGGCGATAAGCGTCTTGGTCAAAAGTAAGGATCATTTTTCCACTTGCCTTTGTCGTATTCGGCATGAGTTAAAAAATATTTGTAGTAAATTGTTTGATTTTCGTAGTCGATACCAACAATCAGACGATAGTCATTGCCTTTGAGATTAAAAACGGTAAAGTTCCCAACCGCTTCAGCGTCTCGGTAAATTTTCCGAACGTCCTCTAAGTTTTGCCATTGTGCCTTCTTGAGTGTTGCGTACCATGCATCAATTTGGTTTTTGACATCGGGGTACTGGGCAGCATTAGTACGAAGGTTACTAATTGCAATTAGGTGCATATGTCTTTACTTTAGTTTCTAGTGTCATAGGCAGGAAGAGATCGGATTTAGTATCATTCAGTTCATGCGGGTACATATCACTTTTTAGGCTGAGTTTGAGGTACGAAACCCAACTCAGCGGGTTAGTGTGAACATTATTTGCTTTCTCGAATATGCTCCCGTATACCAATACTCTCATTTTGAGAGTATTTTGTCAAGATGGGATAACTCTATACTTACCCAAGAACAACGCTAATGGGGGTTCGATTCCCCCACTCCGCACTTCTCGTATCTTAGTTTACGCCAAGTAATAGTAAGTTGTACGTAAGTTAAGTTGTCTGGCATCACTGCCCTAACGATTTAAGCGATCGCCACTTTCAAGCGCTGGAGGTAAAGACTCTTTCTGGAAGGGAGTTTGAAACATTGATTGCTGTTGTCGCTAGTGTTGATGTCTCTATCCCTAGATCCTATCTGCTATCATCCGATATTCCCACAACTCGACTAAGCGCGATCGCATGGTTGATGGCGAAGACAGCGCCACTACAAAATAAGCGCGATCGCGACATTTGGTGTTGATGTTGGAGGAGAGTGAATATTGGGTTTCCTACGTCAACCCAACCTACGGCAATGGGCGATCGCACCGACTGATTATTTCGTTCAAAAAACTGTACCATCACTCTCAATCTGAATCGGCGGAACCCCCCCTTCTCTTAATTGTGCCGCAATCTTTCGTCCGGCTGTCCAAGTCCCACCTTGCAAAACTTTGACTAATGGTAATTGGGTTGCTGTCAAGTTTAGCTGTTTTCGGATAGCTTCGGCAATTCGATCTAACAGGCTTACAGTCAGCGCTCGCCACTCGACAATTACTTCAGAACCCGGTAAGTGGCGCTGCTGCAAAATAGCCGGATCTTTCACCACAATCAGTCCTAAATCGAGGCATAAACCGCCATTGCGATACTCGGCTAATCCGGTGAGTTCGTCTAATCCAGTAATTTCTAACCCTAATTCTTGTAAGGGTTCTAAAAGAGAGTAGGTTAACCACTGGGAAAGTTTGTGAAACGGTATATATTGATCACTCGGCTTTTCCCCGGAGAGGGCAGAATGACGCCAGACATCGCCTAAATTCACTCCCGCGATCGCGAGTCGTCCTGACCAAATATCACCTAACCCCTCTAACACAGCCGATAGTACGACTTTTGCGGGTAGCTTGCCGATAACGTTGGGTTTAGATAAGTTATCGGTTGTTTCCATAACCTTATCTGTCAAACTCCCCTCCATCGGTTCTCCCTCACGGGTTGAAAGACTCAACAAATACTTGACCAAATTACCCGGACGGGGATTTTGATCACCAAACAATTTCGGATGAGTCTGTAGGGATTCTCCCAAGCGCTGTAAGAGTTTTACCCTACCCTCTAAACCTAAAAGGGGATTCGCTGAACTAACTTGAAATCCGTGAGCTAACTGCTCAACTGTTAAGTTTTGCAATCCTTGAGCATCGGCTTGTAAGGGGTATTCTGGATTACTGGAAAACATACCCTGATAGAACATCCGGAAACTAGCAACAGCTAAACCTTCAGAACGGCGAAACACTTGTCCCGTTTGGGTTTCAAAATATTGCCAATCAGCACCCGCCCCCGCATCCAATAAGACACTAACAATCGCTAAATCAAATTTAGTTTGGGCTTTTTGCCGGGGAGTGAATCCGGCTAATTTTTGTGATAATTCAGCAAGGCGTGGCACGTTCCCGACTTCAAAATGTCGCCAGCGACTGTGGAACGGGATATTAAAATCAGGATATTCATCCTGCATCACTTGAATCACATAACTGGCTACATTTTCTAGCTGGGTTAAATCGCAACGGAAGTAATGCAACCGATTTGCCTCAGCGAGATCCAAGACGCGATCGCACCGTTCTCGAATCGCCTTTGGTGTTCTCAGGTAAGCAATAGTTTGTTGATCGTTTGTCATTTGTCATTTGTAACCTGTAGGGGCGAAGCATTTGGGGAGCCATCTTATAATACTTGTCCAAAATGTTTTACCCAAATGCTTCGCCCAGTTCCGGTGATGTCGTTTATGGATAAATTTTAGATTTGTCGGGGCGGGTCTAGTTATATTTATTGTGAGGTCAGAAACGATAATAGTGAAAAGAGCCCCTACACAATACTCAAAACTTTTTCATAATTCATAATTTCTATTTTATAGGTGTGTACCCCTGAATAACTGTCTGTCGGTATAACTTACTACAGACGCCAGTGCGGGAGTACACACTCTACTTGTGATTAGACACACTTACTGTTCTGAATTGAAGGAAACACTGCTGACTATGAGGAAGCTAAGTCACTGGATCAAGAATAACAAAGAAGTTGCCTGAAATCAAATCTGCAATCATCTGTTGTTTTCGGCATTTTATTCGTCATTGGTTCTACTCAAATGCCCAATTTGCAATAACGAATCCAAAACCATCAGCCAATACTACGCCCTTTAATCGTCGCTAATTTTACTGCATCGGGTGCGGTTGTTTCGGTATAATAGCCCGCCGCTTGCTTGGCAGCAATTTCGACCATGGCATCTTCGGGAATTAAATCGTCAGGAATCGGGACGCGCTTGACAATCTCGATGCCAGAGTTGGTGATCGCATTGTATTTCATGTCGCTCATGGAGACAAACCGATCAATCCGTGTAATTCCCAACCAGTGTAGTACATCCGGCATTAGTTCTTGGAAACGCATGTCGGGAACACCTGCGACACATTCGGTGCGGTTGAAATAGGAAGAAGCGCTATCGCCGCCTTCTTGTCGCTTGCGGGCATTATAAACCAGGAACTTGGTGACTTCACCTAATGCCCGCCCTTCTTTGCGGAAGTAAACCAAAACCCCTGCACCTCCGGCTTGTGCAGTTTGCACACAAACTTCCAACCCATGTACTAAATAAGGACGACAGGTGCAAATATCGGAACCAAAGACATCGGAACCGTTGCATTCATCATGAACTCGCACCGCAAGTTGGCGATTGGGATCAGTAATCGCGTCAACCTCACCAATTAAATAAACTGTAATTCCACCAATCGGAGGTAAGAAAACCTGTAAATCTGTGCGGGTTATCAGTTCAGGGAACATTCCCCCGGTTTGCTCGAAGAGGGCGCGGCGTAATTCTCCTTCCTTGACGTTGAGTCGGTGAGCAATTCCTGGCAGATACCACACGGGGTCAATGGCTACTTTGGTGACCACTAAACTGCCATTGGGCTTGACAATTTTACCGTCAACTGATAAGCGATTTTTCTGGATCGCTTCTTGGATTTCCGGCAAGTTGACATGGGCTTGGGTGACTGCGATCGTGGGTCGAATGTCGTATCCTTGCTCATAGAAATTGGCGTAGACATCCCCCACCATTCCCCCAAAGGGATCAAGAGACACAATGCGATTAGGGTTAGCCCAACTGGGATGGGGACCTATCGCCACAACGGGAGATGTATTGGTCAAATCCGCTCTGTGATTGGGATGCAGCGCTCCACTGGCAACGGCTAATGCCCGATAGACGGAATAGGAACCGGAGTGAGTGCCGATCACGTTACGATGGGCGAGGTTCGTCACCGTACCAATAATGGGTCTGCGCTTGAGGGGGTCGATTTCTCCCCAATGCAGGCGAGGGGGTTGTTCCCGGGAACGCCCTGGATGAGAGGTCAAAACAATATGCTTTAGTTTCGACTTCGACAAAGGCTGTGATAGTTGCATGATGGCTCCTATGTAGAATGCACCTCAAATTAACGTATGAGTCGTTTAATTCAAGCAAGCTCCAATCATAGCAATTAGAGTTTGGTTATGGATGAACCTGATGGAACAGGGTGTCAACACCCTGTAGTATTTCAAAATACAACGTAATGACTCAGAGGCTATGGTGCGAGGAACACAACCACAGGGGAATTCTGGTTCCCCGTCACTGACACAACAAAGGCAGATGGCAGATGGCTCGCCTGGATTTATGGCGATGCCTTCAGCACTCTTTGATGGTGCAACTTAGCCTGGAGCAAGGGTTTTAATTTAAGGAGAGGTCATTATCCATTGTTCATTATCCATTGTCAATTTGTGAACACTCTTGCCCATCTTGCATCTTGAGTCATTCTAGGCTTGACCAAATGCTGACTAAAAATTTTATCAATTTAGTCAGGGCGGGTTTAGTTACATTTGGGTGAGGGCATAAATGATAGTAGTGAAACCCGCCCCTACACAACAACCAAGACTGTGAATATTATTCGCCAGCAACGCCCAACTAATCCGACTGAAAAATTAAATATTCATTAAATTTTTTAACCAGATTATTTAATTTAACCCAAAAGTATGAGGTTGAACGCTCCATTTCAGGTGATCATGGCATCGTTACCGTATTGTTGGATTGTCACGATGCTTGGACTCTCTGTAAGTTATACCGTCGCCGAATTAATTTCTCTGATTTTTTGTGCTGTTGTTGGCACGGGAATAATATTTATGGGATACTTTTTGGCATTATCTGTCGTCTAAGGGAACAATCTCACCAATTCAGGTGGGATGGTGTTGTTCTTAAGGGTTAAGTATGAGTCGCAGGTCAAGTTCTTACGCGGTTTTCGTCGTACTGACGGTTATAACTGTCCTGTCTGTCATCGTCACCAACGTGCCGCGATCGCATTCTCTATCCCCCAGTTCTGGAAATGCTGCTCTCATCGCCGCTACGCCGACTCAACAATGGCAAGATGCCAAATTGTTGCGTAATATTAAGGGACATGCAGACGCAGTAGGCGCGATCGCGATTAGCCAAGATGGACAACTCCTCGCCACGGGTAGCGATGATCAAACGATTAAACTCTGGAACCTAAATACAGGTCAGCCATTGCGGACGTTTTCTGGACATTCTGATCAAATTACTGCCTTAGCCATCAGTCCAAATGCAGAAATACTGGTGAGTGGGGGGGGTATCGAGGACGGTTCAATTAAACTCTGGAATCTGAAAACTGGTGAATTGATCAATACTTTCCAGAAGAAAGAAGGCATGATTCCATCCTTGGCGATTACCCCAGACGGAAAAACTCTCGCCAGTGCGAGGAGAGGAGAAGGTTTAGGTTTTGTCTCGGAAATTACGCTTTGGAATCTAGAAACAGGCAAACAACTGCTTCAGTTTGATATTGAAAATTTAACCCTATCTCTTGCTTTTAGTCCCAATGGAGAACTCCTTGCCAGTGGTTCTGAGGACGGTACAATTCATTTATGGAATTGGCAGAGTGGGGAAATCCGGCATATCCTCCAGCATCCTCAGTCTTTAAGAGCGTTGGCGTTTAATCAGGATGGACAAGTCTTGGTGAGTGAGAGTTTTGCCGAAACTATTAACCTTTGGAATCCCCAAACCGGGGAATTACTTTCGACACCTGTAACAAATCCTAAACCTGTCTTTGTGAATGCCTTGGCGCTGCATCCATCGGGTAATATCTTGGCAAGCGCGTTAGGTCCTTATGGCAGATTAGGATTATGGAATCTGCAAACCGGTGAGTTGATGACGACGCTGACAGGGTTTTCAGGTTCGATTTTTTCCCTCGGCTTTAGTGGTGACGGTCAGATATTGGTTAGCGGGAGTAATGATGGCGCGATCGCAATTTGGAGAACAGGAAATAGGGAATAAACTGGGGAAGCTGGGGAAATGAACAGTATGGGGGCGGGTTTAGTCACATTTGGGTAAGTTCATAAAGGATAGTTGTAAAACCCGCCCCTACACATTCTCCCCCAGCTCCCAGACGTAGCATGCTACGTCTCTACACCGCTCCCCCAGCTTCCTCAACTTCCACCACTGCCTAAAATAATTAAACTCAATAACGTCCCACTATTCCAGAGACTGTGAACGATCATAGGCGCTAGAAGATTACGCGATCGCGTGTACACGAATCCCAATACAATTCCTAATGTGGCGAGGGGTAAGACTTCCGACAGACTCAGGTGCGCGATCGCAAAGATGAGACTACTGGTCACAATTGCTCCCCAAACAGGCATATAGCGCGTTAAGGAAGGTAATAAAAACCCTCGGAACATAAATTCTTCAAACAGGGGTGCAGCAATGCAAGCGGTGCTAAAAAATATCACGATAGCAACTGTATCCTGTCCTTCTAGCACCAGAGAAAGAATCGGATTACTCCCCCCTTGCCCCTGCCATAATTTTTGGTTAATGAGTGAGACCAAAATGACCAGAGGTAGAGCCACAAGATAGCCACCTAAGCCCAAAAGAATCCCTTTCCTGCGGAATTTAATCTGAAACCAATCCTCTGGCAAGGGGAAAAAATGCTTGATTGAAAGGTAAAGTACTCCCAATCCGGCGGCGGCTAGCAAGACATAACTCATTAAAATATAGAAGGCTTGCATCCGTACTGTGAAATTAGCCGGCTCAAGCTGGAACACGACCAGAAAAATTGGCAGGATAAAAATAGGAAGGAGGATTTGACCAATAAAGAAAAAGCCGAGAATCAAGACTTGCCAAATCGTTTCTCCATCCCAAGGCGTATCCCAAGGCATATCGCTGTTGGTGGCTAGTAGCGATCGCTCTCCTTGAAGTAGCCACTGACCCAGCAAAAATAGCAAGAGTCCCACCCCGACAATACCCCCAATTCCGGGAATGGCACTAATGAGAGTTAACTTAAGCAGGGCTTGTTTTGCTCTCTGTTGTTCTTGAGCTTGTAAGGACAATAAAGCATCTTGACGCTGTTGCAATTGATAAAGCTGAAGCAATGCTCGATACTGGAACCAGCTATCTAAATTTCGTTGAATTTTTGACTCAGCATCTGGTAAGATACGGGGTGGATCATGCCAAAGACCTGCTAATACGGCTGCAATTTGGGCAGATGGCGTTGTCGCTGGAGCGGTACTTTCGAGAGTTTCTTGCTCAATCAACTCATTCCATGTCTGAATCGCCACCTCTGTTTTACCCTGTTGAGCTTGCAGCAGTCCCAAGCGCACATTCAGTTCATCAATGAGCTGTTCTGTCTGAGACAATGATTTTTGCAACTGCTTTCGCTGCTGGGAGGTCATCGGAACCTCGTCAATGGGAGCGATTTGCATTTGCGGTTTAGCCAGCTCATCACCGATAGATGTCGCGACATCCTTGTTGGAGGAGAGTTGTTCCAGTTTAGCGATTATTTTCGATTGAGTCGTCTGAGCTGTTTCCAGCACTTGTTCATATTGGTTTTGGGCGTTTTCAAAAGGATTATCACCGAGCAATGCATTCCGCGCTGCTGTCAAATCCTCTTCCCCTGATGTAACTAAACTCTGCCCCTCGGCTGCATGGAGTAACAAATTTGTTTGGTAAAGTTCTAAGCGACTTTGGATTTGAGGTTTACCCCAGCTTTCAACCAAAGAGAGGCTGACTTGTAAGAGTACAGCAATCGTCAGCACTGCCAAAATCAAGCGTTTAAGTAATAACCCAGTGTTCATGAACCCCCCCCAAAAAATAACAAGTCATAAGTCATAAATTATAAAAAAAGGTTTAGTAACAAATGTCACTGTTTTTGTTTCAGACGTGATCTGTCGCGTTTTGACTTTTCACGGGAAGTCTTGCAACTGAGTTGGTAAGCCAGATGAGGAAACTGAGACTCCTCCGGTGGAACGTCTAGGAGATAGAGGAGATGAGGAGGATAAATTGACTTGTTCCTCACCTTCATTCAGCCAGATGCCGTGAAAAGCAAGCTCCCCCGCCTTTTTGTACAACCGATGTGCGGTTAAACTGAAAATGACCCTGATATTTGAAGATACCCCAAGGATGCTACCAGGATTTGGGTTAATCTGGCTACTATTCATAGATTTAGTAACAGAGGAGCAAAAGGATTGACTACTCGCGTCATTATTGTAAGGCACGGTCAAAGCAGCTATAATTCCCAGCAACTCATTCAAGGACGCTGTGATGAGTCCGTGTTGACCGAAAAAGGAGCTGCCGATGCTCGTAAGGTGGGTGCTGTTCTCAGTAGCCTGAGCCTTGATGCTGTCTATTGCTCTCCCCTCCAACGAGCGAAGCAGACAGCAGAGGTCATTCTACCCTATTTGTCTGGCTCACCCCCTCTCCAGGCAGCAGAAAACCTGATGGAAGTCGATTTACCCTTGTGGGAAAAATTGGCTAAATCAGACGCCCAGGCAAAATTCCCGGCGGAATATCGGTGCTGGAAAGAACGCCCGGATGAATTCTATATGGAGATTTCTACGCCGGAGGGAACCCGGAAACATTTTCCCGTCTTGGCACTTTATCAACAAGCGCAGCAATTCTGGCAAGAGATTCTACCCCGCCACCAAGGCGGCGCGATTTTAATCGTGGCACACAATGGCATTAATCGCTGTTTGATTAGTAGCGCCTTGGGTATTTCTCCAGCCCGTTACCAATCCATCTTGCAATCAAACTGTTGCATTAATGTTCTAAATTTTACGGGCGGTTGGGGTGAATCTGTACAATTAGAGTCTCTCAATCAAACCTCTCATGTCGGTACGCCTTTACCGACGCCTCGCCCTAATAATAGGGGTTTGCGTCTTCTACTGATACGTCACGGGGAAACGGAATGGAATCGTGTCTCCCGCTTCCAAGGGGGTATTGATATACCATTAAATGAGAATGGTCGCCAACAGGGACAGCGGGTGGCTGAATTTCTCAAAGATATCCCCATTGATTTTGCCGTTACCAGTCCCATGCTACGTCCCAAGGAAACGGCTGAATTGATTCTCCAGCATCACCGTGGCATTACGCTAGAATTTGAAGAAAAGTTTCGCGAAATTAATCATGGACTTTGGGAGGGTAAGTTAGAGTCAGAAATTAACCAGGAGTACGCTGAGTTATTGCATCAGTGGAAAGTCGCCCCAGCTACTGTACAAATGCCCAATGGCGAAAATTTAACCCAGGTATGGGAGAGAGCTACAGCCGCTTGGGATAGGATGATTGAATCAAAAGCTGTATCAGCTTCGACAGAAATAAAAACGGGTCTGGTTGTTGCTCACGATGCGATTAATAAAGTTATTCTTTGTCATGTCTTGGGATTGAGTTCAGAATCATTCTGGAGTATTAAACAAGGGAATGGGGGTGTGAGTGTGATTGAATATGCTCAAGGGTTAGAGAAGTTACCTGTTGTTCAGGCGATGAATATCACGACTCACCTTTCTGGAGATATTTTCGACCGAACGGCTGCTGGTGCGTTATAACTCCTGAGACATAAGTTTTGACATAGAAGATTGAGGAAAGGGCGACCCAATCGTCTGTAGGGGCGGGTTTTACAGATAATATGCAAGCCAAAAGGGGTAACTTATGTAAACCCGCCCTGTTTCTGGAGTTTTTTATTGTTCTTACCTACTTAGTAGTTGGAAATCATGTTTCAAACCGACCCGCCTCAAGACCCGAAAAAAGTTTTGCCCACAATGTATGAGCTCAAGAGTGAAGACCCAGAGGAATCTGGTTTGCCTGACAAATATCATTTACTACAAGCGCGTTTCCTTGAAGATACATTCTATCCTCCCAACTACCCAACTGATCGCATTTTTGTTGCCAGCGATTTGAATCTTTACTACAATCCACGCCAACCCAATTGGTACAAACGCCCCGACTGGTTTGCTGTAGTGGGGGTTGATAGACTCTACGAACAACGGGATTTACGAATGAGCTATGTGGTGTGGCAAGAAGAAGTTAATCCCTTTGTCGTGGTAGAACTGATTTCACCGGGTACTGAGAAAGAAGACTTGGGACAAACGCTGCGGGAAGCGAATCAACCGCCAACAAAGTGGGATGTCTATGAACGGATTTTGCGTGTTCCCTATTATATAGTGTTTAATGGTCGCACGAACCAGCTAAGAGCGTTTCAATTAATGGGTAGTCGCTACACCGAGTTAGACGTTAGCGAACCGCGTGTGTGGATGAACGATATTCAGCTAGGGTTAGGACTGTGGCAGGGTTTCTATGGGGAATGCGATCGCATCTGGTTGCGTTGGTATGATGCACAGGGTAACTGGATTTTGACTCCCTCAGAACGAGAACGACAAGGAGTAGAACGAGAAAGGCGACGGGTAGAGAGGTTGGTTGAACAATTGCGATCGCTTGGTGTTGAACCGGATTTGGATTTGGATGTTTAGGGGTTTTTTGATTTAGCATAAACTCCCCCAAACCCCCACGACAAGTTAAGAAAGAATAAGTTTTCACCGCTGGGGAAGAAGCTGCGGATTTTTAAAGCTTTTGGCAGTATAAAGAATAAGGATCTGCCAAAGAATGCAGCTTGGCGGAAATAGCCCTACAGTTAATAAAGAGGTGAAAAAGTAAATACCATAAACTTGAGCGCCTTGGAGCCTCCTATCTTGGAGTCTGTTTGTACCAGCTACAGCCTGCACCCTACCCAATCATTATGCAGCCTGACACCACTCCCATCACCTTACCTGCTTTAGATTGTTTCATCGACTATCATCCCCTAAGTATTAATGCTCAAGGAACCCTAGCTGAAGCGATCGCGTTATTAAATCAAGGACAATCCTTGTCGGGGTACAAGTTTGGGCAAATTGCCAGAGAACCGGAATTTTCACGTAGCTGCGTCTTGGTGACTGAAAACTCGGCGTTGATTGGCATGGTGACAACGGGAAAACTGATTGAACTGATCCTAGCTGGGGTGAATTTCCAAGACACCACGGTGGCTGATGTGATGGTGCGATCGCCTGTTACCTTAACCCTATCCGATTCCTGTCATCTTTTTTCGGCATTATCCCTATTCGATTGCTATTCGATTCATCATCTCCCGGTTTTGGATGAGAAGGGTCAGCTTATCGGTATAATCACATCCAATAGTATTTGTCAAGGGTTACCTGCCCTGAATTTGCTCCAGTCGCAACCTGTAGCGGCGACAATGACGACTTCTGTGCTGCAAGTCCCGTTAACCACCTCTATCCTGGAACTGGCAAAACAGCTAATCGAGGCTAAGGGAAATTGTGCGGTAGTGATTCCGGAAACGGACATGGGGAATGAAAGCAATGGGAGAGAGTTTCAAAAGAGTGCGATCGCGAAAAACTCATCCTCGGTTTTTGCTAATTCTATACCTGTAGGATTAATTACAGAACATGATTTAATTCACTGTTTGCAACTGTCAGTATTTGGACTGGATTTGTCAAAAACGCCAGTTTCTATGGTGATCAAAAAACCTCTGTTTAGTCTCCATCCCGATGATTCATTATGGCAGGGACTTGAACAGATGCGGCAAGTCGGACAAATCCCTCAATTAGTCTACCAATCTCCGGAAAACCTCCTCGGTATTTTTACTCCAACTGACATCATAAAAGCCCTTAACCCCCTCGCACTGCTAAATCAAGTTGAGCAATTACGAGCCACCATTAGCCAACAAGCCAGCCAACTTCAGCAAACCATTCATGACTTAAGCCAAGCCGAAACGACTCTAGAAAATAGCCATAAGCGTTTGCAATTAATTCAGAAAATTGCCAGCACTCCCACATCAAACGGGAGAGACGGGCAAAGTGAATTCGGTGAGTTGACAGACAGAGACTCAGCCTCCCCTTGTCTTCCCTCCTCCTCATTAGCCGAAATTCCCCGCGATCATCCAATTGAGCCGCCTCAGGTTGCCCATATCGTCAAAACAGCTACAGAACGGCTGGAGTTAATCCTCCGCGCCTCCCAGGATGGATTTTGGGACTGGAATATGATGACTGGGGAAATCTATTTCTCTTCCCGATGGAAAGAAATGCTGGGTTACGCCGATTGGGAATTACCCAATGAATTAGCCTCTTGGGAGAAAGTAATTTTTGACGAGGATCGGATTGCCGCCTTAAAACTGATTGAAGACTATAACAGTGGTAAAGTTTCTCGCTTCCAAGCCATCCAACGCTTCCATCATAAAAACGGCTCAACCGTTTATGTTTTGTCCCGGGCGATTCACCAGAAAGATGCAGCCGGTCGAGTGATCCGCATGGTGGGGACTCATACCGATATTACCGATCGCAAGCAAGCTGAGGCAATCCTACAAGCCGAGTATTCCTTTAAAACCCAGCTAATTGAACGGATGGCAGAAGGGGTTTGTGTCTGCCATAGTATTCAGACGTATCCCTATATCCGATTTACGGTTTGGAATCAGCAGATGGTGGAGATTACCGGGTATACCGTTGAGGAAATCAACCATCGGGGCTGGTATCAGACATTCTATCCCGATCCGCAAAAACGAGCTAAAGCCATCAAGCGGATTGCTCAGATGCAACGAGGGGAGGATTTAATCGGCGAGGAATGGGAAATCATTTGTGCTGATGGGAGTAACCGCATAATATCGCTCTCCACATCCAGAATCGAAACCCCAGAGGGTCAGAGTCATATCTTAGCCTTAATTCAAGATGTGACGGATCGCCTGAACGCTGAAACCAAGTTGCAGCAACAAGCCGAACGGGAACGGTTAATTCGAGCGATCGCGCTGCGGATTCACCAGTCGTTGGAATTGGAGGACATTCTCCATACCACGGTGACTGAAGTGCGACAGTTTCTGCAAACGGATCGAGTATTAATTTATCGCTTCAATCCCGATTGGAGTGGAGTGGTAGCGGTAGAGGCGGTTGAATCACAAGAGTTATCGGTATTGGGACAAACCATTTATGACCCTTGCTTTGGTGAGAAATTGGCTGAGCGTTATCGACAGGGTAGCATTCACTTCGTTGAGGATATCTACACCGCCAACATTCAACCCTGTTATCAAGATTTTTTAGCCGGTTTACAGGTGAGGGCAAACTTAGTCGTACCGATTTTACAAGGTACCCGATTGTGGGGGCTACTGATTGCCCACCATTGTCATTGTCCCAGACATTGGCAAACCGTTGATATTGACTTACTTCAGCAACTAGCCACCCAAGTCGCGATCGCGATTCAACAGTCTGAATTGTATCAGCAGTTATCCACAGAACTAACTGAACGTAAACAGGTGGAAACCGCACTGCGACAGCAAGCCGAACGGGAACGGTTAATTAGTGCGATCGCCTGTCGCATTCGTCAGTCGTTGGAATTGAAAGAGATTCTTAACACCACGGTGACAGAAGTGCGGCAGTTCCTGCAAACGGATCGGGTGTTAATTTATCGCTTCAATCCCGACTGGAGTGGCGTGGTAGAAGTCGAGTCTGTCACCGTGAACGAGTTATCGGTATTGGAACGCACAATTTTTGATCCCTGCTTTGGTGAAAAGTCGGCGGTGCGTTACCAACAGGGTTATATTCACACCCTAGATGATATCCACACCGCTAACATTGAACCCTGTTATCGCAACTTTTTAGCCGATTTACAGGTGAGGGCAAACTTAGTCGTCCCGATTCTACAGGGTGCTAAACTGTGGGGACTGCTGATTGCCCACCACTCTCATCTGCCCAGACATTGGCAGTCTCAAGAGACAGAATTGCTGGTGCAACTCGCCACTCAAGTCGCCATTGCTGTACAGCAATCGGAACTGTATCACCAAGCCCAGGCAGATTTAACCGAACGCCAACAAGCAGAAGCTGCATTACAACAGCAACTCCAGCGCTCACTACTGCTCAAACAAATTACCCAAGACATTCGCCAAAGTTTAGACGCGCAACAAATTTTCCAAACCACCGCCACTCAAATTGGTCAAGCCTTTCGCGTCAACCGTTGTGTGATTCATACCTACGTCGAAGAGCCTTCCCCACAAATTCCGGTTGTGGCTGAGTACTTAGAGCCCGGTTACTCATCCATCCTAGATGTAGAGATTCCCACTCAGCAAAATCCTCACATTCAGCAGGTGTTAGCCGCAGATCGCGCGATCGCCTCGAACAATGTTTACGAAGATCCCTGGTTACAAACTGCTACTGTTGTATGTGACCAGGTTAACCTGAAGTCTATGCTCGTCGTGCGGACATCCTATAAGGAAAAACCCAATGGCGTGATTTGTCTGCATCAGTGTGATCAGTTTCGTCAATGGAGTCATGATGAAATTGAATTACTCGAAGCCGTTGCCGATCAAGTGGGGATTGCCCTTGCCCAAGCCCAACTCCTGGAACAAGAAAAGCGTCAACGCCAGCAATTATCCGAACAAAACCTTGCTTTAGAAAAAGCAAAACACTTCGCCGAAGCCGCCAACCGTGCCAAAAGTGACTTTCTCGCAACCATGAGTCATGAAATTCGCACGCCGATGAATGCGGTAATTGGCATGACGGGACTGCTGTTGGACACGCCACTGACTCACGAACAAGTCGAATTTGCCGAAACCATCCGCCACAGTGGTGAAGCCCTGCTGACGATTATTAATGATATTCTCGACTTCTCCAAAATTGAGTCCGGCAAACTGGAGTTGGAGGAACAACCCTTTAATCTGCGAACCTGCATTGAGGAATCTCTTGATCTGCTGACTCCCAAAGCAGCAGAAAAGGGGATAGAACTGGCGTATCTGTTTGATCCCCAAACCCCCAGCACCATTCGCGGCGATATTACCCGACTGCGCCAGATTATCGTCAATTTGCTGAGTAATGCGCTTAAGTTTACCCATACCGGAGAAGTTACGGTTTCGGTTTCGTCCCAGGCGGTTAGTCCCCAATCACTAGACCACCTCTCCACGAATCACAAGGAACAACAGTATGAAATTTTGTTTGCAGTTAAAGATACGGGGATCGGAATTCCCCAGGATCGTTTAGATCGTTTATTTAAGGCTTTTAGTCAGGTCGATTCTTCCACCAGTCGCCACTATGGGGGTACAGGATTGGGGTTGGTGATATCCAAGCGGTTGAGTGAAATGATGGGGGGCAGAATTTGGGTGGAAAGTGAAGTGGGGAAGGGTTCGATCTTTTACTTCACCATCATTGCCCCAGTCTGTCAAATTGATAATCCCAGTCATTTGGATCTCAGACAACCTCAGCTTGAAGGCAAGCGGATGTTAATTGTGGATGATAATGCCACCAATCGCCGCATTTTAACCCTACAAGGTCAATCTTGGGGTGTGGTTACCCGTGCAGCATCATCAGGGGGTGAGGCATTAGGCTGGCTACAGCAAGGTGAGACATTTGACTTAGCGATTCTGGATATGCACATGCCCGGAATGGATGGGGTAAATCTCGCCTCACAGATACGCCGACAGCCCCAGGGGAAAGAGATTCCCCTGGTTATGTTAACCTCAATCGGCAAGCCGGAAAATAGTTGTCAACTGGATGAAGCCAAGTTCTCGGCGTTTCTGACTAAGCCGATTAAGCAGTCCCAACTCTATAATGTGCTGATGGACGTATTAGTCGGTCAGCCGGTGAAAGTGCGCTCAGCCTGTGAGATTTCACCGACGATCGATCCGTATATGGGGTTAAACCTGCCGTTGCGGATTCTTTTGGCGGAGGATAATGTGGTCAACCAGCAAGTGGGGTTGCATATTCTGGGGCGCATGGGATATCGGGCGGATGTAGCCGCCAATGGGTTAGAAGTTCTCGAAGCATTGCGCCGTCAGTCTTATGATGTGGTATTAATGGATGTGCAGATGCCGGAAATGGATGGTTTGACCGCGACTGAGCGTATCTGTCAGGAATGGTCACCCCAAAGCCGTCCTTATATTGTGGCAATGACAGCTAATGCCATGCGAGGCGATCGCGAAACCTGTTTAGCCGCAGGTATGGATGATTATATCAGTAAACCGATTCGGGTTGAGGAACTGGTGCGAGCGTTGAAGGGGGTTCCAGAACAATCCAAGAAGCCAGAAAGAGGGCAGAGGCTTCCAGGGAAGGAGCAAGGAGGCAAGGTAGAAGGACATAATCACGGTTTAAACGGACATGATGTTATTGATGCCCAAGCTTTTCAGCAATTGTGCGATATGGTCAAAGACGATCATGTCTTAATCCAAGTTATTGATAGTTTTTTGGAAGAAGCCGCCCAGTTATTGGGGGTGATGCACCAAGCACTGGATTCACAGAAAACCACACTTTCACCCCAGACGCTAACCACTTGTCAACAATCTGCTCACAGTCTCAAATCGACCAGTGGCACTGTTGGGGCAATTTACCTGTCTGAACTGTGTAAGCAGTTAGAAAGGGTCAACATTAAAGCTGAAACGGATAATCCACTAACGTTAGTCATTAATCTATTGACACAAATCGATCAGGAGTATGAACAGGTAAAGGTGGCGTTACAAAATAAACGTCAGCTTTTGATGTGTTGACTCTTGAAGTGCGGAGTCTGGGATATAATAACTCAATCAGCAGACCCTAATTAACTCTAAAAACAATGACCCAGCCAGAACGGCTACGCCGTTGGCGACTTCTGTTAGGGAGTGGAGACGCCGATGGTATTTGCCAGGGGAATGGTGAGACAGAAGCAGCAGGTTCCTTCAGCCTAACTCAAACTGACCACGCGATCGATAATGCCCTAAGCGCCCTCTACGATTCTGACCGCAGTGGCGGACTCGGTAGTTCTTCCCCCAATGTTGCCCGTTGGTTAGGCGACATTCGCACCTATTTCCCCTCATCAGTTGTGCGGGTGATGCAAAAAGATGCCTTAGAACGCCTTAACCTACAACAAATGCTGCTGGAACCGGAACTGCTAGAAGCCGTTGAGCCGGATGTTCATCTTGTGGCGAATCTGCTATCCCTCAGCAGTATTATGCCAAGCAAAACTCAAGAAACCGCCCGCCGCGTGGTGCGTCAGGTGGTTGAAAAATTGCAGGGTGAACTAACCAACCCCACCCACCAAGCCATAATCGGTAGCCTCAATCGTGCCATTCGCAACCGCCGTCCCCGCCATAATGAAATCGACTGGAACCGCACTATCCGCGCTAACCTCAAACATTACCAACCTAAATACGGCACCATTATCCCCGAAATCCTAATTGGCTACGGACGCAAACGCAGTTCCTTACAAGATATTATCCTCTGCATCGACCAAAGCGGTTCCATGGCAACTTCTGTTGTGTATGCTGGAATCTTTGGGGCGGTGCTAGCCTCTCTCAGGGCAGTACAAACCCGAATTGTCGTATTTGATACTTCGGTCGTAGATTTAACCGACGCAGCACAAGACCCAGTAGATTTACTCTTTGGCACTCAACTGGGAGGCGGAACAGATATTAACCGCGCCCTCACCTACTGCCAAGGACTGGTGCGCCGCCCTCAGGAAACTATTTTAGTGTTAATTAGTGACCTATATGAAGGGGGAAACCGGGAAGAAATGCTCAAGCGCGTGGCTGCACTGCTGGGATTAGGAGTTCAGTTGATCACGTTGCTTGCCCTCAATGACGAAGGTGCGCCCATGTATGATCATTGGGTAGCTGAGAAACTCGCTGGATTGGGTATTCCGGCGATGGCTTGCACACCTAACCAGTTTCCAGATTTAATGGCAGCAGCAATTAAGCGGCAAGATATCACTCAATGGGCGGCAGCACGGGGTATGGTGACAATGGGGAGTGAATCTGTAGTAAGCCGCAGGGAAATTGATATTACTGAATCCGTGGACAGTTGAGATCAATTAAATATCCCCCTGCTTCAAGCACAAAATCATCGAAATCATCATCACTCCCGACTTCCACCTGTCCTCCATCTTCCCAAGACACGCGAGTCCCTGTAATATTGCCACTTCTCCCCCCGGCTAAACTACCATTAAACCGAGCAAAGTTTTGGGTGGAAAGAATACTGCGTCGGGTTTGACCGGTAGGGCTCACCGATTCGAGGAAGAAAATATAGCGGTTATTGGCTTTAAACTGAAACTCGCTGAATCGATTGGGTACAGTTCCCCCCTCAACTGTTCCGACAAAATCTGATCGAGTCCCCAGATCATTTTGACCGCGAGAGGTTTCCACAGACTGGTTTGTGCCAAAAGCATCATAGGGTTTGGCTTCCTGAAACAGAATCCTTTCTTCTCCGGTTGTTTCATTCCGCACACCCAAGGCGGCTTGGTAAGATCCGTGAGATTGCAGGAACTCAAATTCCACAATCGTATCCTCTGGGAATTGGATCGCCCGATTATCAAAGATATCCTGGGCTTGTACAGGTGTTGCCAATGTACCCAATAATCCACTCGCGATCGCGCCAATTAACCAATGTTTGCTGTAGAGTTGTTTCATTGCCAATTCCCTTTATTTTCAAAAAACCTCAAAACTTTACCATCCCAACAGCGCCGGATTTGATTGAGATCGGGTAGCATCTTGTAAGGTGACCCGTAATGCTTCGGCTTCGGTTCTGAGTTGTTCTAACTGCTGACAAGCAACAGGTACTGGTAACATTTGTGTATCCGGCTCTCGGGCATAACGACGCACATCTGCGGCATTTTGCTCAAGTTGCGCGATCGCGGCGTTGCAGGTTTGAAAAGCGTCGGCTGATTCTTGGTTCAACTGTTGCACTCTCTCTAGTAACGCCGGATCTAAGCCGCCATCGGTTTCAAATAGGGGTGCAGTATTATTCCAAATATTCGTCCCCGTAATATCAGAATAACTGCGGTCAGCCCTGGCGGGCATCGCGGTTAAAATACTAGCAACCATCGCTGAAATGGGGACAACCAGAACAAATTGAATTTTACCCATCGGTTAATTCCTCTAAAAACGCAGTGCTGTTCCAGCACCAATAACAAATCGGGCTTCATCACCCGCACCCGCAACATCGCGCACGGCGGGGGTAATCACAAAGGGAATATTTCTAAAGGGGGCGATGGACAACCCCAAGCCTAAATCTTGCCCCGTCCATTCAGCAATAAAACTGATGGGACGCGCCACTCGCAAGGCAATATTACCGAAAACGTTAATATTGTTAACCCCATCATCTACTGCACCATTAGAACGAAATTGTCCATCACCCACACCAACAGTAACAGCGATGCGACTGAATGCTTGGTCAAGGGATTCTTGGGTGCGGAAAACTTTAGTAATTACTCCATATTTTGACTGTTCAAAATCGTTGCGCGTGATATTCAAAAAGCCATTCCAACCCAAAGCAGCGGATAAATCTTGTGCAAACCGACGATGAAGTTTGGCATTAAAGCCACCATCTCCGAAGTTGTCGTCTGTGGTTTCTAAAGCATAGGAAAGTTCAACGCCCACGGCTTTATCCGCATTACCCACGCCAATCCCGACACCGCCTGTACCAACAGAACCGTCATCATCGCGCACCGTGGCTTGGTAGCTACCATTGAGAAATAGAGTATTGCGATCGGCACCATATCCCACGGGAATATAAATGCTTAACGCTGGTGACGCGCCAAACTCTTCAAAAGGTTCGGGTATCACTAATGGCGCAACAGGTTGGGGACGAGGACAACGGCGAGGAGTTCCAGCTTGAGCGAGTTGATAAGAGGTACTTTCTCCAGCTAAGTCAGTATTTTCAGTCGATTGTTCTAGACAACTTACCCTTGTATTGGTAGCAGCATCTGCAACCAATCTATCCAGGTTCAGTGTTTGTTCCTGAATCGTCTCAGGATTGAGCGTCTTTGCATTTGAAAATTCTGTTCGATTCGTTGGAGTTAGTGTTGCTGTTTCATCTTCACCTTTGATTTGCCCTGTTTCTGGAACAACAGGAGGAGAGGTCAGATCAGTTTTAGGTAAGGAGTTCGTGGTGGTTTTTTGGGAAAACACTTGTTCTTCTAATTGTTCAATAGTAACAAGGGATTGACTGACTTGAGGAGTAATGTCAGACAGGTTGCCATTAGTATTAAACGTTTCTAAAGGAAAATTATCAGCATCTGAAGTCTCACCTGCTTGTGCAGTTAAGCCTCCAGCTAAAATTACGGTCACGGTAAAAACTGCTAAACTGGGAGGGCGCATAATTTTCATCTCACCCGAACTGAGTCGGAATACATAAGGGTTGATAAGTAGGCGTAGATGTTCCCCCAGAAAAGTCTTGCCTTCTCTCCTGTAATTCATACGAGATTCCTGAACAAGATCCGGAATCAACAGGTTGTGAAGTCAAAAATCAACAGTAATACCAAATCCGCCTTCATTACCCCATGCAAGAGGAGGCGATTGAATCGCTGCTACAAAAACTTTCGTCCGCCTGCGCGGACTAGGTTATAACGGGGGTAGCTAACCCGGATTTAGTATAAAACGGACAAAAATGAAGAATTTGCTAGGCAATTTATGGTTTTTACTCGCCGTTTTGACTAATTAACGTAATGTATTTTTTATAGTTCAAGAAAACTCTGTTTTTTAGTCAAATTCCCAGATCAGCAGGTTGGTGGCAATCCATGCCCCTATGTTACATTATGTAAATTTTCCTCAATCCTTACTCCTCACAGATGACCAATAGCGTAAAGATTTCACACGAATCGTAGTAAAAGGAACAGATAGCATTCTAATCTAGGATTAGAGCAACCGTTCAGATGGATACCAGTCAGCTTCTCTGGTTAAATCAAAGATGATAACGGAAGCTTGCACAGAAATGTTCAACAAACCTGTCTCAGTCTTAATCCGGATGGAACGCCAGCGATACCCACCAAAGCATCACGGGCAAGACTTTGGGTTAGAGACAGTTAACCCCTGATTAAAGAACGAAAGATTTTTTCCAACCAAAAAGCGACTCAAGCAAGGTGTAACCGACAAACACACTCCCTTGCTTCGTTACGTCACCTACTTGTAAACCTATATGGAGGCGTGGCATTATTTTCCGATTATAATCTTTGATTAAACGGGAGAGGAATGCCACGAAGAAAGATGATTCGGTCATTTAGTGTGCATCCCCAGTCTATTCCCACAGTCAAACAAGCTTGGCGCAATAAGAGTCATGGACGCGATCGCGAACTAGCAGAAGCACTAGGACTATCCTTAGATACCTTAAATCACTTTCTCAAAGGACAACCCGTTAAAGGACTAAATTTTGTCGAACTTTGTCAGGTTTTAGAATTAGACTGGCAGAACGTAGCTGGCTTAGATAGCCAGCCGGATCTGGTTTTTGACTCACCGCTTGAAGTGGGGAAGTTCCTAGCTTACTCCTACAGCAATGGGATTAGTGCGGTTGACCAAGCCTTACAAACACTGGTGAGAACACTCTGTCAACTCTTGGGTCGTCTCACCCGCAAAGTAGGGAGTTTGCTTCGTGCTGATCGCACCAGTATTTTCTTATTGGATCGAGAACGACAAGAATTAGGTTCACTGATTGCCGAGGATGGAGACGGTGGTAGTCTCTTAATTGATATTCCTGCTGACAAAGGAATTGCCAGTCTCGCCGCCTTTTCCTTAAAAGTGATTAACATTCCCTTTGATGTCTATGATGATCCGCGCTCCGAGATGGCGCAGAAAACGGATCGCCGCACCGGATACCGCACTTATACAATTCTGGCTTGGCCCCTATTAAACGAGCAAAAAGATCTGGTAGCGGTGGTGCAATTACTTAATAAGTTAAAGCCAAACTACCAGCCGGAAGATGATCTACTCAAGAAGATTGATCCTCGTGGCTTCACCTCAGACGATGAAGTCCTATTTGCCAAGTTTGCCCCTTCGATTCTCCAGATTATAGAACGATGTCAATTTTGTTACCAACTTGCCCAAAAACTCCGGGAAACGACTGATATTAAACCCGGTAGTTTGCGAGAAGTTGAATTGGTCGAGCAACTTCAGCGACAAGAACGACAGTTACAGAAACATCTCCAACGGATCTAGAGGGAATAAGGGCAGCAGGGGTTGTAGAGACGTGCCATGGCACGTCTGGGAGGGATGGGATCAACATCCTCAATTTTGACTTAATATTTATTTACAAACAAGGTAAACCGATCAATATTCCTGAAAGTTGGATGAGTTTGAGTAGCTATTAGTGTAACTCTAAAGTCTTTAACTCTTTAGTCATGAAATTTTATCCTCTGACCCCGGTAACGAAAAAAAATCAGTTCAGTGCGGGATTATTATTGCTGGTTCTTTTCTCTTCTGGATGCAATAATCAACTCGATGCATTAACTACCCAAACTTGCGCTGAGGCAGAAGCGGCTGTTGCTGAAGCCCAGCAGCAATTTGAGCAAGTTAAGGATAAATTAGTTAACTCAAGTCAGTCAGATAATCAGACGATTGATACCTCTATATTGCAACACCTGCAAGAAACGCAAGAGTACGCTTTTGAAATTTGCGAACAAGGAGGATAGTTAAACTATAGATATTCAGGTAATGTTTTCGGCGAGAAACACGAGCTTATCCGGCATTGAAAAAATAAAATAACTTTTTCTCAAGCTCGGAAAATAGAAAGTTTATTGGTAAGATGGATAAGAATAAACTATTAGAGCATTAAAAATTAATTTCAAAGACTGTGTGAGGGGCTTTCTTTATTTCAAGTCTACCATTAAGTTGTGCGACTAAAGCGTAAACCAATTGTAATCCTAATTTTTTCGGTGAATTAAAGTCAATCAATTCAGTTTTTGTCGGCTTGGTATTGCCCACTATTAATTTAATTGTGTGACTTTCTGTTTTATGGGAATGAATTTCAATCCAAATGTGCCCTTGGCGTCCGTTGTTTCTCAAAGCATGTTTTAATGCGTTAGAAATTAGTTCATTGAGAATCAATCCACAGTGAATTGCGGTAGATAAATCAAAATTTATTTGTTGATCAACATTGAGTTTTACAATAATAGATTCGGGATGAATAGTATAGGTTTGAATCAGATGATAGGTGAGATTTTCGATATAATTGAGAAAATTAATCCGCTCCAAGTGATCGACTTGATAGAGTTCCTCATGGATAAGAGCCATGGATTTGATTCGGTTCTGATTTGCCTGGAAGAGTGCGAGAATCTCAGGATCATCAATTTGCTGGGATTGTAGATCAAGCAAGCTAGAGACAAGTTGCAGGTTATTTTTTACGCGATGGTGAATTTCTTGGAACAGCACTTCCTTTTGCTGTAAAGAAATCTTAAGCTGATCCTCGATATGTTTGCGCTCGCTAATATCCATTGCCGCGCAGGTAATTCCTTCGATGTCTCCGATTGAGCTGCGTAAGGGTTCGACCGTTAAATCGTAGTATCGCTGTTTACCATGAATGGTAAGGGATACTTGATCTCGCATTCCTACTCCACTGCTGAGTACACGTTGCTTAATGGAGATTAACCGTTGCGCTTCTTGGGGGGCTAGGAGTTCGCTGTCGGTTTTTCCTAAGATAGTATCCACTTCGCCATCAGAAACCGAATTGTAGACCCAAGTGTAGCGTAACTGATGATCTTGATTAAACACCACCAAGGGTGCATGTTTGAGCGCCGTGCGGAAGCGAGTTTCACTTTGCCGTAGTGCTTCTTCTACCTGTTGACGTTCCCTCAATTCACATTGTAACTTAGCATACAGTTGGGCTTGATGAATCGCGATCGCACAATGATCAGCAATAGCTTGGACAAACTCAATATCCTCTGTGTTCCATTCCCGTGAATCCTCGCACTGGTGTAAACTAATTCCACCAATATAGGAATTTTGGTGAAGCAATGGCACAATCAAAATAGCGCGAATTTCACAATCCTGCGCCGCCTTGATTAACACCTCTGGCAAATGGGGAGTAATTTGCGGGAAAACCACAGGCTGACCCTGACTTAACTCCTGGTGGTGATACCGATAAAAATCACAGTAGACACCCAAAACACTCTCCCGTTGTGCTGTCGCTTCAGAAACGTGATGCGCCCTCATTTGCGACTCATCATCCGGTCGAAAAATCAAACAGCGACTGACATTGAGCGTTTCATGGAGTTGATCGACTGTGGTTTGGAGAATATTTTCCAACACCAACGTACCCCGCATCGCTTGAACAATTTGGTTGAGTAATGTCTGTCGGGAGACTTGGCGTCGCAGTTCAACAAGTTCGTTTTCTAATGCGGTAATATGGGTCGAGTTAGGAGAGTCTACCTCTAGGTGAGAGTTGGATGGCTGATCAACGGACATGGTTTTCCTCGGGGAAAGGATGTAACAGAAAAAATTTGATTTTAGTTCATTAAGGCAGGTTTTGAATAGGTATCAGGAGTTAAATTTTCTCGCCTCTCTCTCAAGGCATATTGGTTCTACCCAAGATGGTATGCTAAATAAATACTTCTTAAAGAGAACTCTTAACCGACTTGGGGGGTAGGAAACTTACGCCGCAAATGTCGAGTTCCAATCAACGACTAAAAAAGCTGTAGTACTTCATCATAAATAGTGAGTTTATTTAAACACTAATATTGCATTTCATCGCGATCCCGTTGAGTTTTAGAGGACAATTTACCATTCATCCCTCATCCTTGAGTAAACAGCTAGAGACCACTTGAAGCTAAACTGAAGACTTAAGAATCCATGATCGACATCTTTGTCGGACATCGGCGGCGATGGCTAGCTGAGCGATTCTTGATTTCCTTTGCCCGGTTCAGTGAGGAACAATCTATTTCTAGAACTCTAACCATTCAACTCTTGCAATCCGGCTCTAGCACAGTATAGAAATATCCAGGCTAATTATGTCTGACTTGAGTGAAAACAAAATTCCCCTCCAGAGGGGATCGCGCAGTGAATTGCGGGAGTTAGTTCGGACTCAACTGCAAATGCTGTTGGAACAAGAAAATTTTCAGGGCGCTAAACAGGTATTAGTTCCCGTACAACCGGTGGACATCGCCGACGCAATCGAAGGATTGCCAGACGCCCTACAGGTTATCGCATTCCGCTTACTCTCTAAAGCTGAGGCGATTGAAGTTTACGAGTACCTTGACTCTAGCGTCCAACAGTCGCTGATTGAGGAATTTAAACGCCAAGA
Organism: Coleofasciculus sp. G1-WW12-02; assembly: GCF_040219735.1. NCBI lineage: Bacteria > Bacillati > Cyanobacteriota > Cyanophyceae > Coleofasciculales > Coleofasciculaceae > Coleofasciculus > Coleofasciculus sp. G1-WW12-02. The sequence continues at coordinate 99,029 of NZ_JAVJRX010000116.1, forward strand.
TGTACTTGACATCGTGGACAAAATGTCCCCAGATGATCGAGTCCGATTGTTTGATGAATTACCCGCAAAAGTTGTCCGCCGTTTGCTTGCTCAACTGAGTCCCCAGGAACGCCAAGCTACCGCCCAACTCCTCGGTTATGGAGTCGATACAGCGGGGCGAATTATGACCCCGGAGTATATTTCCCTCAAAGAAAGCTTAACTCTGGGCGAAACCCTAGAACGGATTCGCAGTTTAGCCAGTACCACAGAGACGATTTATTATGTTTATGTCACTGATGCAGGGCGACACCTAAGTGGAATTGTCTCATTGCGGGATTTAGTCGTGTCTCCACCGGAAAAAACCCTGGGTGAAGTGATGACTCGCGATGTGGTTTGTGTGCACACGGATACGGATCAAGAAGAAGTGGCGCGGTTAATCCAACGCTACGACTTTCTAGCGGTACCGGTGGTTGATCGAGAACATCGTTTGGTGGGGATTGTCACTGTTGATGATGTGATCGATATTTTAGAACGAGAAACCACGGAAGATATTTATGCCTTAGGCGGTGGGGTACAATCCGGGCGTGATAATTACTTTCAAACCAATTTAATTACCGTTGCTCGTAAACGAGTGGTTTGGTTATTTGTGTTGTTACTGACAAACAGTGTGACTGCCACTATTATTAACTCTCAATCCGAAATTTTACAGAAAGTTGTGGCGCTTGCCGCATTTATTCCTCTGCTGACGGGTACAGGGGGGAATGTGGGCGCTCAATCTTCAACGGTGGTGATTCGTGGTTTAAACACTGACGAAATTCGCGATATGGGTTCATTGCAGGTGATCGGGCGCGAGGCAATGGCAGGAGCTATACTGGGTACAATTTTAGGAGTAGTGGCGACGGTTTGGGCATATTTACTCAGAGATGATATCAATGTTGCCTTTGCGGTGGGAACCAGTTTAGTTGCAATCGCGATTCTTGCATCGGTGGCGGGTTCGGCGTTACCCTTTCTGTTCCGTTCCCTGGGATTAGATCCCGCTTTGATGTCAGCACCGTTTATTACGACGGCGGTTGATGTGTTAGGTGTGTTGATTTATTTCAGTATCGCCAAGATGGTTCTTCTTTAGTCATTTGTCGATTTTTTTCATAATTCATCTTCGTGACATCCTCATGACATGAACAGGGAATGCTAACTCACCGTCTTAAAATTGCCGAGTGTATCTTTGTGGCTGTCTCAATCATTGGCTGGGTTGTAGCAGCGGCGTCTGGTAAAATTGTCTATGGAGCGGTTCCGTTGTCGATTACACTGTTGCTCAATCTGATCAATCGCCTACGGTTTGAGCAACACAGCCGACATCGGCTCACGGGAGCCATCGCTCAACTGCATCGACAAGTGTCCCAAGAGAGTCAATCTTTGTACCAACAGCAGCTTAATCAGGCGCTAGCATCTCTACAAGCGAAACTCCCCGACTATCTGGCTCAAATTGAGAACCCCGCTTCGGAATTAGGGGCGATCAAAATTGCACAACTTCAAGCTCGAATTGTTAGTGTAGAACAATCGCTGCGGAATGTTGTGGATTATCTCAATAGTGCTTCATTGCCACACCACATCGAGCAATTAGAAGCCGCGATCGCACAAGTCACTGCCGATATTGATAAGATACAGTACCAAATCCCTGTTGCCACCGATCCAGAACGCTCAACCCATTGGTACACAGAGGCGGGGGGTGAGCCGTCTTTATTTCCTGTCGCTTCCGAGTCGGTTTCTTCTATAAGTGATCATAGAGCCGGGGGAGCTGGGAGAGCTGGGGGAGCTGGGGAAGCTGAGGAAGCTGGGGAAGCTGGGGAAACAGGGGAAGCAGGTGGAGCCGGGGGAGAGGACTTTAGAGCTTATCCAAGTCGTTTTGTCGCCGAACCGATCATACCCGATTGGAAGTTTAGATTAACCCTAAAAGGACATCAGGATTGGATTAGTGCTTTGGCAATGAGTTCTGATGGGCAAATCATTGCTAGTGGTAGTTTAGACAAAACTGTGAAGCTGTGGCACCTAGAGACGGGTGATCTGATTCACACATTTAGTGATCATCAGCAGGGAGTTCTTTGTCTTACCTTAAGTCCTGATAGCAAATGGCTGGCGAGTGGTGGATTTGATCAGATGATTAAGGTATGGAATCTAGAGACTGGAGAATTATCCCATACCTTGAGGGGTCATAATGGTTCTGTGCGATCGCTCGTGATTACGCCGGATAGCCAAACCCTGATCAGTGCTAGTTTTGATCAAACCATTAAGCTGTGGCAATTAGAGCGGGGAGAATTTTTGCAGGATTTAGTCCAAGAAGCTGGACGATTAGCCGCGATTGGATTAACTTCAGATGGCAAAACCCTTGTCAGTGGTGGCGGAGATGGCATTATTGATCTGTGGCATTTTAATCCTTTTGATCTAGAACTGAGTCTTACAGACAATTTGAGTTCGATTCACTCCCTTGCCTTAAGTCCCGATGGGCGTCGGTTAGCCGCCGCCTGTACTGATGGTACCCTGAAGGTATGGCAACTCGATAGGGCTGAACTGGTAGAGATGTGGCAATGTCCCTGTGCACCCGCGATGTCTATTGTTTTTAGTGATAATGGGCAAAGTGCGATCGCCGCTCATGCAGACGGTACGATTAAGATCTGGTGGCTAGGAATAGATGAGCCGTTGCTTGTCTTAGGCAATAACACTGTTGGTTCTGTCGTATCCGTTGCTCTAAGTCCAGATGGTCAGTGGTTAGCTGGAGGCAATCGGGATGGTACAGTTAAACTTTGGCAGCAATTTTCAGGTTTGTAGAGGCGTGCCATGGCGCGTCTTCAGGTTTGTGTAGGGACTCTTTTCACTACTATCGTTTCCTAGCTCACAAAAGATGTAACTCACGCCCGCCCCGACTATTACTGTATTTATCCCTGTTCCCTGTTCCCTGACGAATGACAAATGACGAATGACAAACATAATTGGCTTTTTATCGCTGAATCTGTTGCTGTTGCTGTCTCATTTGTGGGAGTCGCCATAGCGGTTCTATCTGGACAGATGATTTATGGATTAGCGCCTTTAGCCATCTCCTTGTTACTCAATCTAATTAATCGCCGTCGTGTTGTCCGATTTCTTCGGCATAAGATCAGCGATCGCACTCAAATTGACAACTTAAGCCGAGATATCCAAACTTTGAGTACAGAACTTGCTCAACTGAAGCAACATCATTCTGATTTGGCTAATCTGGTATCTAGGGAGGAACTTTCTGCTGTTGTCTCTACCGTTGAGGCAATTAATGAGCAGCAAAAGGGATTGCGACGTTCTTTGGTTCCTCTACAATCGAAACTTGATGAATTGAATCAAAAATTTACCCAACGTCCAGAGTTAGAACAGATTGAGACTTTAGCCGGGATTATTGTAGCACTTAAACAAACCATTGATCAGCTTCCCCAGCCTGAGCGCACCTCCGTTGCTCTCAACCCAGAACGAGTTGAAGGATTAGAACGTGCGATCGCGCAAATCCAACAGGAACTCGAGCAACTTCAACAGTAAGCGCGTTATGAGACTTAGGCAAGGATTGGAACCCAACCTGTAACATCCGCGTCCATAGCTACCATATTGAGTTGTTAATATCCAAGAGGAACACGCCTCTGTTCACTTTGCCAATCAGTACAACCTCGTGCCCAAGTCAAAAACCCAATTACCAGAGATTCCCAAACGATGAAATCGGTTAGTTATGGATAAAAGACACCTTTCCCTCTCTACTCCCCCTACTAATATGTCACCTCTGTCCATCCTCTCTCATTCTCCGGGGAGTGTCTTGAGCTTCTTGCGCTGGGGAACAGCATTTGTCACAGCAGCATTTGCCAGTGGCTTAGTGATGACTCCTGACGTTGAGGCTCAATCCGCCACACCGCAACCAATATTTGAGAACGTAAAACTGGGGCGACGATTTTCACCTGATCCGTTGGTCATTCGCGGTATCAGTGGCGGTTCCGTTTCAACCCAAGCTGTTTCGGGTCGTACCGAAACACCAACCGGTTCTTGTATTGGGTATATTGATGAACCGCCTGATCATATCCTAGAGCTAACTTCTTTTTTCAACTATCTCAGCTTGCAAGTGGAAAGCCCTGAAGATACAACTCTATTGGTTAAAGGACCCGGCGGAAGTTGGTGTAATGATGACGCTGAAGGCAAAAATCCTGGAATTTCAGGTCAGTGGTTAGCAGGACAATATAAAGTTTGGGTTGGTTCTTTTCAAAAAGATAAGTATCATCCCTACGTGATTCGGATTAGCGAAGTTCAACTTCTCAATCCCGGACCCTCTCGACGCTGAAGCTAGGGTGTGGGGTGTGGGGTGTGGGGTATGGGGGAAACAAGGGAGATGGAGATATTAATTCAAACCCAGACTCCGCACTTCATTTAATCTGTTAAAATCAAGTCCCCACGCATGACAGTAACCGCAAGTCCTGCAAGAATGACGCGATCGCTCCCAGTATACTGTACCTTGACTACGCCTCCTCGACGGGATGCTTGATACGCTAAAAACTCATCTTGACCGATGCGGAAGCGCCAGAAAGGTGCTAGACAGCAATGGGCTGCACCGGTTACCGGATCTTCATCAATTCCTAATCCCGGTGCAAAGAAACGAGAAACAAAATCATACTCCGAACCCGCATCCGTCTGACTGGTAACAATAACATCGGAGATAGGTAAAGTTTTAAGTAAACCAAAATTAGGCTGCACTTGTCGCACCATGTCTTCCGATTCTACTTCCACCAAATAGCCCAAAGAATTCTGCAAAACTGCTTTAATCGGTACGCCTAAGGCTTGAGTAAGTTCTGGGGGGGCGGTTGTGGGTTGGGAATGATTCACCGGGAAATCTAACTCAATCCATTCACCCTGACGCTGGGCGATGAGTATCCCACTTTTGGTATAGAAACGGGCGGCGGTATCGGGGGAAAGATGACCTTCTGACCATAATACATGGGCGCTGGCTAAGGTGGCGTGACCACAAAGGGGAACTTCTACTGTCGGGGTAAACCAACGCAGATTAAAACCATCGTCTTGCGGAACTAAAAAGGCGGTTTCAGACAGATTCATTTCCTGTGCCACATTCTGCATCCAGCTATCCGGTTGGGGAGTTGACAAAACACAGACAGCGGCTGGGTTTCCAGTGAATGGAGTATGGGTGAAGGCATCGACTTGAATGATTGGCTGGTTCATAGTTTCAGCAGTCAGTGATTACCCGATCCCCAATTTATCAAAGAATTCGCGGATCTTACTGGCATCGATTTTAGACTCAAATGATTTACAGTTTCTCAATCTCTTCTCTAGTCAGTCCAGTTGCTGCTGTGATTGTGTCAAGATCAGTCCCTTGTTGTTTTAAGATTCTGGCTATGTTAATCTTTTCTTGCTGTTTGCCTTGCTCCATACCCTCTTGGATACCTTTCTCCATGCCCTCTTCTAAACCCTCCAATCTTCCCTCTGAGCGTGAACTTTCTATTAGACTGATTTCGTAGCGCCGATTTTCCATAAATCTCAGGTAGTTGGCTCTTTCTTCTTCACTCAAACTATCGACGAGTAAATTTTCCTTCGCTTCCGCTAAACCTTGGGCGGTAAATTCTTCTTTGATTTGGCTCTTTTTCAGAAAATATATCCATTCATCTAGGGTATCTTTCGCCACATCGTTAAAGTTGTTGACTTTTATCACATAATACTCTGGAAAAATCTCATAGACCTCTTGGATATTAAATAACTTCCGCTGGTTGATTGATAGACCTAATTTATCATCTAAATGAAGACTACGAAAATCTAATCTCCCTTGGTAAATATAATCATCTCCCTGTCCCAGCGAAAAGTAGACGATATTCACTGAATAGACTTTCTTGACGTTGCCGTAAGGTTCTCCTCTTTCCAGAAAGTCGGTAATTAATCTGGATGTGCCGTAGAGCATCCGATGAAAATAATCTTGCTCTGTACTATTTTGCACTTCAATGAGAATTAATTCTCCCTGGTCATTTTCCGCTAAAATATCGACTCTATTTAGCTTGTCATCCTCGGCTTGTTGATTGCTTTCACCTTCAAGTATTGATTGGATCGTGATCGGTTTCCTCAACAACTCGCTCAAGAAACCTGCCAAAACACCGTAATTGGCTTTGTTTCTCAGTAATTTTTTAATCGCCCAATCAAATCGGATGTGTGTTTGGGGCATAACGGCATCGATGGAAACGTCTACTGAATCTATTTTGACAGATTTTGTCCCATCTTGATACCTTGGATATCAAAAAAATAGAGTTGATAATTTTAAACACACTATACTGTAAAAATAAGTAGTCGGACATCTTGAAGGTCATTTAAACGCTGTACCTATGTTGGCACAGGTACAGACGGACAGCCCGATGCTGGCTCTTGGACGGGACTTTTACTTTGGATGCTCAAGGTAAGTGGGGAACCGTGGCTTTGGAGTATTCTGCCTGAGCAACTTGGAGGATTCCTGGAACAAGTGCAATGGACAAACGCTCCTGATTTAGTTGGGTCAAGCGCCAAGCATGGCGTAGAGTATTTTGGTGTGGCGATAAAATGAATTCGTCGGAAATGGACAAATTAACTCTTTAGTCGTTTTCATTTTCCTGAAGCGTAGTTATTAAGTCGCCGCGTCGAAAGGTTGCAGATAGCTGCTGCAAGGAAATGTTTTGTCCCCCATAAAGATTATGAAGCGCCTGGTTAATATCCTGTACTGAGTCGTTGAAATAAGCTTCGGCATTTTGTTCAATAAGCTGTTTAGCAGTTTGGAAATTGTGATGGCTAATATCTCTCATTTGAATGCCCATATCAGCAAGCATTCTTCGCCCCATCTGCATAGCAATAAAGCATGAAGCATAGCGAACGAACTCCGGGTCATTAGGCTCTGGTCGTTTGCGGCGATTTTCTGCGATTCTGTATAGTTGCACAGCAATTATAACCTGTGAGCCGTTCAACTGATCCGTAAATATTGAATCATACAGTTTCCCAAAATGTTCACGAGAGAAGAATTTAGCCTGATGCGGTTTTTTTCTCCAGACAGATAGTACGGCTTCAGCAGCTACTCCTGAAGTAATATCTGTAGATCGGGTACTCGTATCAGAGCGCTTACGCCGATAATTAAATCCTAATTGCTGAATATCCATCTCTAATCTTTGCTGACGTTCATCATTAGCGCGTAAGTCTTTGAGATCTACTGGATTTTGGCTATTCGTGGCATAAGTAATTCTTTTAACTAAGTCTTCATTTTCACGAGGCAATTGATAAAGCCGAAGAAGAACATAAGCTTGAGCATTTTGATGAAGTAAATCTGGTTCCTGCAAAGTTTTGAATATGGTCATGCATGTCTGACCACCGTTAATGATTTGCAAATTTTCGACACGCACCTGATAATCACCATCTTGTAATGCGTTATAGGAAAAGTTGTCGCACGTTAAAGTTATGCCATTATTGTAAAAGTAGAAATTGTTTTTTTCATGACTGGTTAAAGTATGGCGAATACCTTCGTTAACACGATTACCCTGTAAGCCTAAATAGCGACGAATATTACGCTCTAATAATCGTTCGCCATGCCGATCAATGAGAGTTGCAATCTCAGTTACTGAAATTCTTCCTACCAGTACTCGGCTAAACTCCATATCTTCAACTATAGCTTTTCCACTTAGCTGCAAAGTATCTTTTACTGGTCTAGTAGCTTGAAGGATTTGGACTAAGCGCTCGTGATTGACGTGTTCCCATGTCACCTGATCGCCGAAACCAGTACGTTCAATAGCTTCCTGAGCAGATTGATTCCACGGCAGTCCATTATTACAGGCTAGTGCTCGAACTTGGGGAATATAGCCATCTCGAATTAAGCTACGAGCTTCTTCCACCTTGGTAAGTAGTCGTTGATTGATATGTTCTAATCTAGCTGCTGGATTAAACAAATACTGAATGGCTTTTATTAAACTCTCTATGCCTTGCTCAGGGAAATTCGAGTTTCCTTCTAGATTATTTTTGTATTTTGCTTGAAATAAAGTAACAGTAAATTCACCATCATATTCTTCAGAAATATGCATAGCATCTACTCCAAAGTCACCACCTCCTTCAGTCAGGCAATCAAAAGCATTATCGTTCTCTAAATCTAAGATGGTTTTAACACAGAGGTAAGCAAACGCTAAAGACTTGAGTCTGCCTTGATCGTTTATGCGTAACTCTTCAGCAGCCTTTTGACGGATATCGTTAACAACTGATTCTAAACGTTGATCAATAATAGATGCGTTGATATTCATGTAGTCGCGACCTATTCTGTCCAAGACGAAGTCTGGAGTCTAGTGGTTCATGTGGGAAAAGTTAAGGACTTGATGCAGGGCGAAGGACTATTTTGAGGCTAGCATACAATGCCAAACTTCATTGAAGCGGCGATGATCGCCTAGTCAACCATTACTGCTCAACCGTTCTATCATAAATTCCTTTGGTTGGGGCGAAGCATTTTCAGGTTGTTTCCCTCAGAGACGTTCTCAATGATAGATTACCACCTGAATGGGGACGGTGGGGACAGTCCGAAGCATCACTATCTGTTGATACAAAACATTAGAATTTCAAATGAAAAAGTATTGCAGCAATAAGCGGATAAAATGTAATCTAGGTTCTAGTGATACAGAAGGAACCTCCCATGCACGATCCTCTAACCTCCTCGCCGCCGAACTGGTATGAACAGGTCAAGCGGAATCGCATAGTCCGGGCGCTGGAAACAATTCAAGATTTATTTATCATTTCCCTCTGTGTTGGCTTATTTGCCTTTATGGCGATTCAGCTACGCGAGATGTTTTTGGAGTTACTACCGCCGTTAGATTTCCCAGGCGTGACTTCAGATATTCTGTTCTTGCTGATTTTGGTTGAGTTATTCCGACTGCTGATTATTTACTTACAAGAACAGCGTGTATCGATTGGAGTCGCGGTAGAAGTTTCGATTGTCTCTGTTCTGCGAGAAGTGATTGTGCGGGGAGTCTTGGAAACCTCATGGGTTCAAATTTTAGCTGCCTGTGCGTTCTTAATTGTGATGGCAGGACTATTAATTGTGCGGATGTATTTGCCGCCAACTTTCGATGGAATTGACCCAGAGAAACAGTTATCACTGCGATATAAAAAACAGACCCTGCGTCAGGTTCCAGACTCTAATAACAATCCGTTAAACCCTTATCCCCATACTGTTACTGTGGCAGATAAAATGGGTCATTTAGATCCGATAACCAATGCAACAGACTAATACAAGAAGTCACCTCTTCGCCAATCACTAATCACTGCTCACCAATCACTAATATCTATGACTACAATACCTGAGATTAAACCCCGTGATGTCCAAGTCGCCGCCATTGAAGGAACGGATACAACCGTGTTGCGATCGCGGACATGGGATAGACTCAAGTTTGAGGTGGAATATTCCCTGCAACGTGGCACAACAGCAAACTCCTATCTCATCCAAGCCGATAAAACGGCGCTGATTGATCCGCCAGGGGAATCATTCACCGAAATTTTCCTGAATCAATTGCAGCAATGCATGAATGTGCAGCAATTGGATTATGTAATTTTAGGTCACGTTAATCCTAACCGGATGGTGACGCTGAAAGCTTTGCTAGAATTAGCCCCCCAAATTACCTTTGTTTGTTCTAAAGCCGGTGCAGTTGCGTTACAAAATGCCTTACGGGAACACCAATGCAATGTTTGGGTACCCAAAGGCGAGGAACCCTTAGACTTAGGTCAAGGTCATCACCTGCAATTCATCCCCATCCCCACACCCCGTTGGCCCGATGGACAATGTACCTACGACCCCCAAAGCCGTATTCTATTTACCGATAAACTCTTCGGCGCCCATGTCTGCGGCGATGAACTCTTTGATGAAAACTGGAAACGCCTAGACGAAGACCGACGCTACTATTATGATTGTCTTCATGCCGCTCAAGCGCGACAGGTCGAAGTCGCCCTGAACAAATTAGTCCCGCTCTCGGCTAAAATGTATGCCCCGGGTCATGGTTCAATTGTCCGCTATAGCCTCAGCCGATTCCTCCATGACTATCGCCAATGGGGTCAGCAGCAAACCGAACAAGACTTGACAGTGGCGCTTATTTATGCATCAGCCTATGGAAATACCGCCACATTAGCCCAAGCGATCGCTAAAGGAATAACCAAAACCGGTGCAGCCGTCGAATCAATTAACTGTGAATTTGCCGAACCTGGGGAGATTGAAGCCGCAATTCAACGCTGTGATGGCTTTTTAATTGGTTCCCCTACCCTGGGCGGACATACGCCTACTCAAGTGCAAACGGCGTTAGGTATTGTCCTCTCCAATGCCGCGAAAACTAAACTGGCAGGGGTGTTTGGGTCTTATGGCTGGAGTGGCGAAGCCGTTGATGAAATTGAAAGCAAACTCTTAGATGCGGGGTATCGCCTGGGATTTGAACCGATTCGGGTTAAGTTTAAACCTGACGACGAGACAATTCAATATTGTAAAGAAGTCGGCACAGACTTTGCCCAGGCGCTGAAAAAATCCAAGAAATTCCGCGCCCCCAAACAAGCCGTCAGCAGTGCCCAAATTGACCGAACAGCCCAAGCTGTGGGACGAATTGTCGGATCATTATGTGTTGTCGCGGCGCAGCGTGGTAATGTCCGCAGTGGGATGTTAGCCTCGTGGGTAACCCAAGCCTCATTCAATCCGCCAGGGATCACTGTCGCCATTGCCAAAGATCGGGCAGTTGAATCTCTAAGCCATACGGGCGATAGCTTTGTCCTGAATATTTTAAAAGAAGGGATGAATGTCCGGCGACACTTCTTGCAATCCTTTGCCCCAGGGGAAGATCGATTTGCGGGGTTAGAGACGGAAACAGCGGAAAATGGTTGTCCGATTATCAAAGATGCCTTGGCTTATTTAGAATGTACAGTGCAGAGTCGGATGGACTGTGGCGATCACTGGTTAGTGTATGCTGTTATCGATAATGGTAAAGTATTGCAATCGACGGGGATGACTGCCGTACATCACCGCAAATCGGGGAATCATTATTGATTTGTCATTTGTCATTTGTCATTCGTCATTTGTTATTTAGTCGGGGCGGGTTTAGTAAAATCAGGGTGAAAACGAAACGTTAATGGTAAAACCCGCCCCTACAACAGACGTTCCATCTCCCCCATCTCCCCCATCTCCCCTATCTCCCTGTTCCCTGTTTCCATGGAAAACAACGCCGTTAAACGATTTGGGCAATCAACATCCGGCAAAATTGGTCTGGGAATCACGTTCACCATCATCATATTGGCGCTGTTAGCACCGATTCTCAATCCCTATAACCCGGCAACCGATCGGAATTATACCGCCAGGTTGCAACCCCCCAACTTAGATTATTGGTTTGGCACCGATGGTTTAGGACGAGATATTCTTGACCTGGTATGGTATGGGTTACGCACGTCTTTGTTTATCGGTTTAGTTTCCGTGGGATTAGGGCTAATCGTGGGAGTCGTGTTGGGGTTAATCGCGGGTTATTTTCGGGGAGGGTTAGAAACTGTGATTGGTTGGGTAACCGATATCCTGTTAGCCTTTCCCTCAATTTTACTCGCGATCGCGATCGTTACGGTAACTGGTCCAAGTATCGCCAGTGTGATGATTGCTGTGGGTGTGGTGCAAGTCCCCATTTTTATCCGCTTGACTCGCAGTATGGTGCTATCCTTGCGGGAACAGGATTTTGTCCAAACCGTGCGATCGTTTGGCGCTACGCCGGGACGGATTATTTTTTATCATATCTTACCCGCTAGCTTGAGTCCTTTAGTCGTGCAAGGGACTCTTTCCATTGGTACGGCTACCTTGGAAGCGGCGGGTTTAGGCTTTTTAGGGTTAGGCGCACAACCTCCCACGCCAGAATTAGGAACGATGTTATCCGATGCATTTAAGGGCGGCTATTCTCTATCATCTCCCTGGACAATTTTGTTTCCTGGTTTGTTTATTACCCTAACCGTTTTAGCCTTTAATTTACTCGGAGATGGTTTAAGAGACGCTTTAGATCCCCATAGTTAGGTAGAAGGGTAGGGACACGGCAATACCGTCCCCTATTCTAGCAGTAGACACATCGATTAGGACAAACAAACTGTTGTAGAGACGTTGCATGCAACGTCTCTACCATAAGATGCTTCCTAACCGCTATGGCGATTGCGATATCACCCTCGTCGTCTAAACTTAACCGGATCTGATATTACACAAGAGTTGGAACCATCAGCAGTTCAGCTTGGGGCATTTCAATGAGGGCTTCAACCGTCTCATTGGTGGAAGAGTATCCTATCCCGATACTGTTCATCAGGTTAATTGGCATCGCTTCACTCGCAGTAAAGGAGTCTAATACTTCTTGATGACTGGCTAAAGTCGGTTGCCCAATTGAAGCATCAAAACCCTGATTACTGCCGTTCTCTTCCTCAATAAACAGATGAGGGTTTCCTCTATTGTCGAAGACATCAACACTTGTATTGCCTAAAAGTTCATCACTCACCGACTCAACAGTTGTCAACGTACCAGCATTATTCTGTATCGTTTCATTCACTGAAAAATCATTGTAATTAGCAGCATAAAGCTGACTTTGGGGGATAATCTCCTCCGATTGACTCTCACTTGACCAAGCCAGTTGTGCTACTGATTTTCCTTTGTTTTCATAGTACTCCATGCGAATTTCGTACTGTTGTCCCGCCTGTAGGTCAATCGTGCCACGATTATCGGTAACTCCATGGTCTGTCCAATTATCAATCAGGAGTTGGTCATTTATCCACAATCGAACCCCATCATCAGAAGAGGTTTTGAACTGATAGGTTTCTGAGTAAAGGGGTTCCACAAACCCTGTCCAACGTACCGAGTAGGTATCGGAATCTATCGCCGCATCCGGTGACCCTGAACCCCAGTTAAAGTCCACGGTTTCATCAGTGCGAGTTAGTGCTAAGTCCGTAAAATTGCGGTTGTTGTAGTATTCGGCAGTTAAACCTGTACCGTTACCACTAACATCTGGACTTGCAGCAGCAACAGTAGGAGAAGAACGCTGAGATTCCCAAATAATCTCCTTACCTTGACTGTTATCACTAACATCTGTACTCGCAGCAGTAACAGTAGGGGAATAAAGCTGAGATTCCGGAATAATCTCCTTACCTTGACTCTCACTTGACCACAACAATTGTGCCACTGATTTGCCAAAGTTCTCGTAGTAGTCCATGCGGATGTCATACTGTTGACCCGCTTGCAGGTCAATTGTACCCCTATTTTCTGTAGCCCCATGATTTGTCCAATTATCAATCAGTAGTTGGTCATCTACCCAGAGGCGTACACCATCATCCGAGTTGGTGAAGAATTCGTAGGTTTCTGAGTAGAGGGGGGCGACTGAACCTGTCCAGCGTACCGAGTAGGTATTGGAGTCTATCGCTGCATCCGGTGAACCTGAACCCCAGTTAAAGTTAACGGTTTCATCAGTGCGAGTTAGCGCTAAGTCAGTAAAATCGCGGTTATTGTAGTATTCGGCTTTTAACCCGTTACCGTTACCGTTACCATTAACGGGAGGATCGCCGATAGAAATATTGTCAATGGCAATGAAGTCGCCATTATCCGGGTGAACTCCGTTGGCGACAACTTGAACAGTGATGAACTCGTAACCCTCGCCGAAATCTACATCCCAATTGAAACTTGTCCAATCAAAAGTAGAGCCACCCACAGTCTGCTGCAAAAGCTTCTCCTTCGTCATCGGGATCGCTCCAGTCTGCTGGGGACCGTCGAGATTTCCGGCTGTACTCATAAATTCTCCATCGACACCCCAGACACTGACGGTAATTTCATTGGCTTTATTGGTGTCTTCGGTGTTTTTGATATCAATGCTGAGAGTCTGCTTACCACGTCGGCTACCGTTATCTAAAAAGATCTGACCGATTCCGGCATTCCATGAACCTGAGACAACCGCAGCACCGCCATTGCCGATATTGGAATCGAGTAACCAATTGTTCCCAATCCAGCCCTCACTAGTCCGTGTGCTGTCAAAGGTATGGTTGATTGCCCTTCCCAATTCGCTAGTGGTACTAAACGTGCCGTCTGTAATCAGGTTAGGGTATGGTGTTGGGATTACCTGAACCTGTTGAGTTATGGTACTGGTTGCGCCTTGGCTATCCCAAACAGTCAGGCTAACATCGTGAGAACCTGTTGAGTCAAATTTGTGATTGACTTGGCGACCGAATTCGTCGATATTACCATCATTATCGAAATCCCAACCGTAACTTGCGATCGCGTTGCCTTCTAGTTCTAGTGCCTCTGGTGGATCACTATCGAACGAATCACTAGCATCAAACGTCACAACACCCTGACTGCCGATTGATTCATAGCTCAAAGTAGCAGTAGGAGCGATATTGGCACCAGAGATGTTAAATTCGGTGTTAACGATATCGAAGGAATCTGGGAAGGCATGCAAGTCACCTTGATGCTCCTTTTTTGATAGGTTATAGGTATTGTTTGCAAGATAACTGTCTTCAAGGCGTGAACCCAAAAACGGTACTAATTTACTCCTATTACCTTCATTTGGTAAACGAACACCATGCTCAAATCCTTCGATGCGAAGGTTTTTATAGAGAAGGTTTTGAGACAGTGTATTGCTACCAATACCATGACCACGACCGTTACCGTTTATTCCTTTCTTTAAAGGAACAGGGTTTTCTGGGTTACCGACAATCAATCCATCAACAAAATCAATCTGTGAACTGTATTGTAAAAAGATACCCTCGCCATAGATATTCCAAAGTTTGAAATTATCAACCAGGGAGCGAGCGTCATGGGCTTCTTTTGTGCCTGGACCGTTAAAACCCAACTGACCATCATTATTCCGCATGTGATTCCAGAAGACGATACCCAAATCCGAGTTATAACTCTCGAAACCAGATAAACGACGTAGGGGTACGTTGGTTACATCCAGGGTGTTTGGATCATCGTTATCATAGGAAGCCTGGGAGAGGAATTGCAGTTCCGGTGATAGGTTTTTAACCGCAACCGTGTCCGCGTCTCTGACACGACTCACCTGATCAACTCCACTGAAGATATTAATACCACCACCTGCGGCACTAATAGCGATATTATCTACCATTTCCACTTGGGCAGCCCCCTGCACCCAGTAACCCTCGCCATTAAAGCCAAAGTCAAATAGCGGGACGCGAGGCGAAAGATCAAAATCGGCTTGGGGACGGTCATCGCCTGTAGTTTTGATGGTAATGTTATTGCGCCACGCACCGAGTTCATTTCCGGCTTCTGCGGCAATTCCGGAACCTACTACGTCGAACACAACATTGTCTTCTAAGACGGCATGGCTGTCATGATGCACCAGTCCCCAACCCGGACTGCCAACAATGGCGTTACCTTTGACCAGAGAGGGGGTGCTATTAATATCCTCAGCCCCAGTACGATGGAGATGCAAGGCATATCGCCCACGGGGATTTGTCCCGGAACCGGGTGAACCATCGACATTTTCTATTGGGTCATCAGTCAACCTATTTTTATCCGTTCGTCCTAGGTTGTAGAATCCAGCGTTTTGTACCTCGACATCGGGGTTGTGCATGAACATCACATGACCCCGTTGCTGAGTGGGTACGGTTTCAGCGTTTTCGGTCTCGAAGATAACGTTCCGACTGGTGTTGGCAATGTAAAGCTTTAAGTCCTCGTCCTCGAATCCCTGGGGACGCTGGTGGTCAAATCGGAGGATGCTATTATCACCAGAGGTAATGTCGTTGTTGGTAAATTTAATCCGGTTGCCGTTAATTTCGGTGATGGTTAGCACCTCATCTTGAAACCGACTGTTATCTTCATCAGAACCGTCGGGATTGTAGGATGTTCCACCTAACACTAATTGATCACCAACGCGCCAGCCTATGGGTGTATTCATGCCATCGGGCAGATTCAACACCAGTTCATTGTCACCGACTGAGGCATCTGTCGCCAGTGATATAAAATCGAGTTTCTCTGCACCGTGAATTCTAACTTTACCGTGAGTAACAACGCCGCGACTAATCAGGGTTGAGTCCCAATTGGTATCAATTTCTCCGTTGTCGGCAATGACAATTCGGGCAGTTGTGTTGGCTTGAATTGGGTTAGCTTCACTGCCAATCGTTAAGGTGCTAGTCGGTGATGCGATGAATGTGTCTACGACTATTTTGGTGTTGCGGTTGTGGGCGAATTCCAATGTTCCGTCCACACGCACGGTTTCTAGACGAGTGTCACTCTCGGCGTCGTAGGTGACGTGAACACCTTCAGAAATGACGACTTTAGCATCAGTTCCAGGAACCTGACCTTGCTGCCATGTATTGGGATCAAACCAAGACCCATCATTTACGGCGACATGAGTTGCCGCTGAATGGGGGACTAAATCCAATAATCCGAGATGTTCAGTTTGCTTGACTGGATGGTCTTGATGAGGAAGATTTTGATTATGTTGCATGCTCATCATTGATGTGTCGGCAATCTCAGCTAGGTTGGTTTCTAGTTGCATAATGTTGCTGTTAATCTGTGTAGTCAGTTAATTTCCAGAAAGCAGTCATCGTTTGATGGCTATTCGCTATCGCTGACAACCAGGATCGGCATACACACTTGAATCGACTAGACGTTGTATAAACTTCACAATCGATTCCCTTATTTAAATTAATAACATCAATTTTTCTTGATTTTATTAAATAAAAATAATCTATACGAAATCTTTATCTATAGCTAGACAATAATAATATTCCTTTTATATTTATAATGCTTCTTGGATTTTGTCAAAAAAACGCAGAGCTTATACTATTATTATGAAAATAATATGAAGGTTTTCAGTAAGGCGACATCCCTCTTTTTGCAGAAATACTATTTTCTGGTGAGATGGGTATCCTGCCCACCCTTATGGGCAAGGGAGATGCCTACCCGACAAGGGTAGATAGGTTGATGTATGCTACCGGACTCAACTAAGCCTAGAGCCAAGCTTTTATAATCTAAAATGGGAAGACCCGTGGCATGATACAATAAAAGGATATATTCAAAGAATATTTAATTTTAATTAGAGCGTTAAGTCCCCATTACCGAAAGGACTGGGGAATTTATTGTGTAGAATCGAGAGACACCGTCTATCGCTGGTGATCGTGCATCAGTCATTTATAAAGTCGGTCTATTGTATTAATCCCAACTGCCCCCGTCCCTATCCTCAACCTGGGGACTCTAAGTTTTGTAGCAGTTGTGGGTCAATGCTGCGTCTAAATAATCGCTACGTTCCTCTCCAGCATTTGGGTTTAGGGGGATTTGCGGCAATTTACACGGTTTGGGATCAGCAGGCTCAGACCGAAAAAGTATTGAAAGTTTTGGTGGAAACGTCACCCAAGGCGTTGCAGCTTTTTGAACAAGAAGCCGCCGTATTGCAACGTCTAAAGCATCCGGGTGTGCCTAAAGTGGAGTCCAATAGCTATTTTACCGTAAGTTTGGGAACATGCCAACAGCGCTTACTTCCTTGTCTGGTTATGGAAAAAATAAACGGTGAGACGCTGGAGGCTATCTTGAACCGTTATCCTCAGGGATGTCCGGAAACCTTGATTATTAATTGGCTCTACCAAGCGGCTGATATTCTACAGGAGTTACATGATTTGGGAATTATTCACCGTGACATTAAACCATCAAACTTAATGGTTCGAGAGGAGACAGGTCAACTGGTGGCGATTGATTTTGGCGGCGCGAAACAAATTGGCGCGATACCCCTGGGGAAACAGAATTGTTCGACACGCTTAATTTCTCCAGGTTACAGTCCCCCCGAGCAGATTGCGGGGGATGTGGTGGGACCGACGGCTGATTTTTATGCCTTAGGGCGTACCATGATTCAATTACTCACAGGTCAAGATTTGGCGGAGTTACAAGATCCGGCGACGGGTGAATTTCACTGGCGCGATCGCACGAAAGTCCGTCGGGGTTTAGCCAACTTACTTGATAGTATGATCCGCCTTGATCCCCAAAAACGACCCGCTAAAGCCGCCGATATTCAACGACGTTTAGTGGTCAATTGCCGTTTAAGTAGAAAATCGTCTTCCTCATCATTCTCATTATTTCAGGCGCTGACTAAAGCCGCCGGAACAGCACAGGAGATTTCTCTTCGAGTTCTGATTACGTGCGCTCAAGTTATCTTTAGCCTAGTGCGCTGGCTATGGCGAGTCTTTATTAGCATTGTTCTGGCGTGCTTAGATACCCTCGGGGAAATGGTGATGGCGGGAATTGGCGCAGTTTTTGGCGCAACCACTGGGTTTGCTTTGATTAACCGGACAATTGTCGGCGATAGCTTTGCCGATTGGATGATCGGACAATGGACTCTAATGGCTCCCGAAATTCAAATTATCCCCTGGCGGGAACTCATCATGTTTGCTTGTGCGGGTTTGGGAACGGCTTGGGGATTAACTGAGGCGGGGGGATTTGGTCAACAGAAACGGCGTCTAATCGCTGGAATAACCGGGATTTTCGGGTATGGTGTGGGTTGGTTTATTTGGCAGGCGTCAATATCGTATTCACCGAGGGAACAATTGGCAGGGTTGGGGGATCTTTGGCAGGTATCCCTATCCTATACTATTGCCGATCGCTTACTGGGTTTAGTCACGGCTGTTGCGGTTATTCCCCTGGTGTTAGGATTAGGGTTACCGAGTCATTACCTGGTTCACGCCGCCGTCGCTGCATCGGGTACGGGTATGATATTTTCCGGGTTAGTTCGGTTAAATATATTGCCGTTGGAGGTATTAGTTCATATCTTTTCCTTCTCTGATGTTAGTTGGTCAGATTTTATCAATACCATTAGTTTTTTTGGTTTACTCGGTATTACCATAGGGTTCTGGTTAGGCGTGAGTTATTATCTGCTGGTTCCTGTACTGCGCTTGCTGGGGTGGCGATGATCATTTGACTGTAGCACTGCACAATCTGGGCGCGAATGCTTCTGTCCTAGGAATGCTACGAATGCGATGAACCGATACTCTAGAAATTATCCTCAGAGATAAAAGGATATCGCTGGGCGTTAAGCTGTCATGCATTTAAATTGGGAATTTAAGGACAAGGAAACAGACAACAGGAAACTGGCAAAACAAAAGTTTTTTTATGGTAATATATGTCTATAAAAAATCAGCAAAATTTTGGCATGAAGCCTATTCTATATAAAGGTAGATTAAAAACCTGGAAAGATGATCGAGGTTTTGGTTTCATAAAACCGGATGATAGTAGCCAAGATGTTTTTCTGCATATCAGTGGTTGGCATAAAGCACCTAGATAGCCTCAGCCACCGAAGCGTGCAGAGGTAATTATGTGAGGGCGCAAGCCTTGCGCCCCTACATTTGGGTGTATCGTTAGCACTTGAGAGCCGCTACAAAGTTTTCTGGCGTTAGGTAAGGTAGGAGCGATCGCGTCATTGATTATTGTGCTACTGTTTTTCAAAAGTTCTAGCATCGATATCTTTTGTTGGGTTTCCTGGCGTCAACCCAACCTACAACCTATTCCACCATTTTAGCTGGGTCAGTCCACTAGAGCGTCAGTCGGTGTAATAGCAGTTAGCGGTGGGTAATACAAATCTGGGTTGATTACCTCCTTTATAATCCAGTCCGCGCAGGCGGACGAAAGTTTGTGTAGCAGCGATTTTAATCGCCGTGAAAAAAAGGGGGTTACTGATACTCTAGAATTTATGCTCAATTGCCCGATTCAGATTCCACGCTGCACTAATTAAGGACACATGGGTAAACGCCTGGGGAAAATTGCCCAAAGCTTCACCACTTGAACCCGTTTCCTCGGCATATAATCCTAAATGGTTGGCATAACTGAGCATTTGTTCAAAAATCAGTCGAGCGCTGTCAAGCCGCTTCTTGTCTACTTTTCCCGCCCTAGTCAACGCCTCAACTAGCCAGAATGTGCAGAGATTAAACGTTCCTTCTGTCCCCAAAATACCATCTGGCGCTTCTTCTGGATTATATCGATACACTAAACTATCCGAAACCAGTCCCCCTAGTTCTGGTGAGCAATTAATCGCATCCAATGTTTTCAACATCCGGGGATCAGTGGGAGACATAAAGAACACCAAAGGCATAATTAGGTTACTGGCATCTAGGGACGTGCTACCGTAATATTGAACAAAAGCCTGACGCTCCTCACTCCATCCCTTTGCCATAATTTCTTCATAGATGCGATCGCGTTCCTTGAGCCATCGCTGGTGATCTGCCGGAAATGAGCGCTTTTGAGCCAAACGTAACCCCCGATCGAGGGCTACCCAACACATGAGATTAGAGTAAATAAAATCTTTGCGTCCCCCTCGTGTTTCCCAAATTCCTTCATCTTGGCGTTGCCAATTATCGCACACCCAATTCAGTAACCGCCGTAGGGATAGCCACAAATCATAGGAAATCTCTGTTCCATATTTGTTGAACAAATACACCGAATCCATCAACTCGCCATAAATATCAAGCTGTAACTGCTGATAAGCCCCATTGCCAATCCGAACCGGGTAAGATCCCTTATACCCCTCCAGGTGATCCAGAATCTCTTCATCGAGATTATGATATCCATCAATCCCATACATAATCTGCAACGGATCATCTGAATCCAACTCCTGACAGCGATTTTCCAAGAAAAGCATAAACTGAGCGGCTTCCTCAGTAAACCCGATACGGAGTAAGGCATACAGGGTAAAGGATGCATCTCGAATCCAGGTATAGCGGTAATCCCAATTTCGAGTACCACCAATCATTTCGGGTAAGCTGCAAGTCGGCGCGGCTATAATTGCTCCCGTGGGTTCGTAGGTGAGCAACTTCAACACCAAAGCTGAACGTTCCACCGTCTCGCGCCATCGACCATCATAAGTACATTTAGCAATCCAGCGTCGCCAATACGCCACCGTATCGTCAAAGAGTTGAATCGCTTCTTGATGGCGCAGCGGCAAAGTACAACCCCCCTCCGGGTCAGTTTCTTGAAGCACAAAAACGGCAGTTTGTCCAGCCTCCAACGTAAATTCGGCAAAAACGCCGCGCTCATCCTGTTTTAACGGGATATCCGTCACCAATCCCAAACTCAGAGACGGCGACTTAAAGCACGCCCCCGTGGATGAGAGAATCGTCTTGTGGCGATCGCGGGCATAATTAAAAGCAGGATAACATTCTACGCGAAACTTCATCTGGCAGCGAACCCCTTTAACTTGCCGCACTAACCAGTGATAACCTTGCTGATTAACTGGTACACCAACAGGCATAAAGTCAATAATCTCACCCACCCCACAAGATGCCAAGAAGCGAGTCACCAACACATTCGTTTCGGGCCAATATAACTGTTTATGAGTGACTCCATCCACACAGGGAGAAATCTTAAAATGACCTCCTTTCTCAGCATCCAGTAATGCGGCAAAAACGCTAGGAGAATCGTGGCGAGGAAAGCAAAACCAGTCAATCGAACCCCCTAAGCCAACTAAGGCTGTGGTGTGCATATTGCCGATAATGCCGTAATTCTCGATAGATTGATATGCCATTGAATTATGAATGTTGAATTTTTACTTTGTATTCTCTGTTCCTTGACAAATGACGAATAACTAATCCCCAATTTCCGCCAATTCCAACCAACGTTCTGTTGCTGTATCAATTGTCTGAGTCAAGGTTGCTAATTTCTGATAAAGTTCCTGAACCTGATTAACTTTACCAGGAGACGCATTATACAGCGCTTTCTCCACCTCCGCCTTCTGAGCTTCTAGTTGGGGAATCTTTTCTTCTAATTCTTCAAACTCGCGTTGTTCCCAATTAGAAAGCCGACGTGGTTTCCCCTTACCAGATGATTGAGTCTTCCGCGTTGCTCCATTATACTCTTCTGATTTCTGTTGAATTTTAGCACGTTCTTCAGCCGCTGCCGCTGCTTCCGCTTCTTTATAATCAATATACACAGAATAGTTACCCGGATACTGACGCAGAATCCCGCCTGACTCTAAGGCAAAGATTTTGTTGACGGTACGATCTAAGAAATAGCGATCGTGAGACACCACAATCACACAACCATTGAAATTTTCTAGATAATCTTCCAACACCGAAAGCGTTCGCACATCTAAATCATTGGTCGGTTCATCCAGAATCAGCACATTAGGAGCACTCATTAATACTCGTAACAAAAATAGGCGGCGCTTTTCTCCTCCAGAAAGTTTATAAATAGGAATGTATTGTTGATCCGGTGGAAACAGAAAACGCTCTAACATTTGCGAGGCAGTAATCAGTGTTCCATCCCCCGCTTTCACATATTCTGCTACTTCTTTTAGATAATCAATTACCCGCTGATTTTCCTGGATTGCCGCCAATAAATCATCAGAATGCTGGTCAAAATAGCCGAAGTGAATCGTTGCCCCAATATCAACCTCACCCGAATCCGGTTCAATCCGTCCTGTGATAATATCCATTAACGTTGATTTGCCACTGCCATTTTCGCCAATAATACCAACGCGATCATCAGGGCTAAATTCGTAGGTAAAGTCTTTGATTAAAATCCGATCGCCATACCCCTTAGAGACATTCTCTAACTCAATTACTTTATTGCCAATCCGGCGACTCGCTGTCGAAATATCGACCTTGCCTTGAGCCTGTTTAAACTCTTGATCCTGCATCTGATGGATGCGATCAATTCGCGCTTTCTGCTTGGTACTTCGAGCTTTGGGTCCTCGTTTGAGCCATTCCAACTCTCGCCGCAATACGCCCTGATGTTTACGTTCTTGACTCGCGGCGGCTTCTTCGGCGAGAGCTTTTTTCTCTAAGTAGTAGGCATAGTTGCCATTGTAGGTATAGATGTCACCTCGGTCAATTTCAATAATCCGATTAGTGACTTGATCCAAAAAATAGCGATCGTGGGTAATTAATAGAATCGCCCCCGGATAGGATTTCAAATACCCCTGTAACCATTCCACAGACATGGCATCTAAATGGTTGGTGGGTTCATCCATCAATAACACATCGGGTTCTGATAGTAATGCTGTCGCCAAAGCAATGCGCTTACGGTAACCTCCGGATAAATTGGCAATTGGCGTGTCAAAGTCTTGAATTCCTAGCTTGGTGAGGATGACTTTGGCACTGGTTTCTAAATCCCAAGCGCCTAGAGTTTCGATGCGCTGCGTCACCTGAGATAAACGCGCCATGACTTGTTTATCGTCTGAATTTCGTGCCAATTTGTGGGATAATTCCTCATAATCCCGGATTAGTCTCATCTGTTCGCCACTATCGGCAAAGATCTGTTCTAATACGGTGCGGTTTTCATCTAAGTCAGGTTGTTGGGGTAAGTAGGCAATTCTCGCGCCGGGATTGACAATAAATTGACCGCCATCAATGGATTCGAGTCCAGCAATCATTTTTAATAGAGTAGATTTGCCCGAGCCATTGGTACCGATTAAGCCGACTTTATCGGTAACATCGAGGCTAAAGCTGGCATCTTTGAGGATTTCTTTAATGCCAAAATCTTTTTTAACGGATTGCAGCGTGAAGACACTCATTAGGGTTTTAAATTGATCCTATGTCTAAATTTGTCCTGTTTATAGTGTTTCCCATAAGGATGAGGTACTTATGTGAGGGCGCAAGGATGGTGCCCCGGAGAGCGCCCCTTATCTGGGTGTACCATCAGCACTTAGGAACCGCTAGATTGATTGATGGGAAAACAGTTTGTGCTTCTCTACACGTCATCTTCTGTTGTATCGTTCGTCTATCATACCTGTAGTTATTGGGACAAAAACCTTACTCTTGTATTCTTTTACCCTTTTACCCTTTCCCCACTATACACAACCGATGCTACCGGAGTTGATATTATCCCTCATTTTCACGCTAGCACGTTCACATTAAATTCGCGATCGCCACATCTCCCCTCCCCTGCTTCGAGATGTAGCAGGCTACGTCTGCTTCCCGATTCTGCTGCACTCGGTTTGCGTTACCTGATGACGATAGCTGAATAGTTTTTCGAGTTGCGCGTCTACCCACCAACCCAGTAGCATCTCGACTAGCCATCCTCCCAGTAATCCATATTTAATTGTATCGGTTAAGCGGGTTTTGCCTGATTCTTGAGTAAATTGGTGGCGATGAACCCAATACGCCATCGGTCCTTCGTGCTGTTTATCGGTAAAGATGCGATCGCGATCGCATTCTATCGAGAAGTAGGGGTTTGGGGGAGCTATAGAACCCCCAAGTAAAAAGCGGGTACTCTTCGGTACTCGCTTTTTACAATCCCTGGTGTTCTATGTTAAAATTAACGACATAGATTTAATCCCGCCATGCTAGTATTCGAGGCAAAATTACGAGGAACAGACGTGCAGTACGCGATCTTGGATGAGATGATTCGTACTGCTCGTTTTGTTAGGAATTCGTGCCTCAGATAC
>NZ_JAVJRX010000117.1:0-13555 GCF_040219735.1 Coleofasciculus sp. G1-WW12-02
AATTAGGCTTAGAGGCTAGTCCGAACTAGGGAAGTATTCGGAAGTCTGTGCCAGAACTAGGCTCAAACCGAGCTATTCACCGCTTACGTTGTCCAAACTGGCTTGGTCAATCCTTGTCCCTTTTAGGGCAAGGTTGGTGAAGGTAAACATTCCTTTGGCTTCACTTGAGGTATAACCCCTACTTCAAAAATACCACGAACAAAAGCAGAAATGCTCCCCTAAGAGTAGTATTTGATACAGAAATTTGTGAAGTTTTGGCAATTTATAAGGCAGATGGCAGAAGGTAAGGAGCAAGGTGGCAAGGTAGAAGGAAATGATAATTGTTGAGACGGACATGGTATCAGAAGGCGATCGCGTTTCCCTAGCAATCCCCCCCATCCCTGCTGTCAAGCTAACTGCTCAATTTGTGCAACCCACTCTTCCCACCGTTTTGGGAGTTCGTCAAGACGGGCTAACCCAAGCATAAAGCCTTGGTAACGACGGAGTGCGATCGCGTGAGCTTCGGGATAATCGGCGCAGCAATCAGAAATCACGGTAACCAAGAACCCCAACTGAGAGGCGGAAGCGGCGGTTAACAGAACACAAACCGATGTCACCAATCCCGCCGTCAGGATGTATTTTTTCCCCCTAGAGCGCAGATAATCCAGCAACGGAGGATGATGGAACCCATCTTGGGTTTGCTTTTCCATAACCATTTCTCCAGACTGCGCCGCCGCCACACTTAACACCTCGGCTCCCGGCGTTCCCCGCACACAAACCGCACGTCCCCGCAAACGATATCGTGGTAACCAATCTGAACCATCGGGGTTAAAAACTTCCCGCAGATGCACCACCTCTAGTCCCTCTTGACGACAGAAGCGGAGCAGACGAGCAATATTTGACTGGAAATCTGGAAACCCTTGCTCTAATTCCGGATTCCAGAAATCCTGTTGCACATCAATTAAAAGTAAGGCAAATTGCTGCCAGTTTCGATCAACCATTTGTCATCTTTTTTTCGCTTTATCTATCATGGCGCCTGTGTAGGGGCGGGTTTTACTATTATCGTTTACTTACCTCACAAGGAATGCGACTAAACCCGCCCCGGATATGTAGCTAAAATTTCTTGCCACTCCAGATCCGATAACGGTTGTACAACAAACTCCACACCAAAACAATCTGCTGCGGCTTGCGTCAGCGCTTCTATCACCGTTTGCCTTAAATCATCCCCTCGCTGAGTCAGAGGTAAATTTACAGCATAAGGTTCACCAAACACCTGAGCAAATAACTGAGCATCTGGCTCTAAGCGTATCGAACCATGTTGTAATATGGCATTGCTGCGTCGCAACTGAGCGCTGCCAATCAGTTTATACCCCTCAGTTGTCACCAAATCTGCACCAGTAGCCGTGGCAAAACAATTGGGATTGTGGCGATAATCTCGTCCCGCCTTACCATAGTGCAAATCGACACCGAGCGATCGCCATCCCTGAATCAAAAATTCACAAATCTGCTGATATGCCTCAAGGCGCTTATTGCTGAGTCCTGAAGTCACCACCATATACGTTAAATCACCTTGGTGTAGCACAGCTCGTCCTCCCGTCGGGCGTCGAACTAGGGGAATCGGTTTTCCCTTCCAGGTCAGATTTTGCCAAGCCGGAGACCAACGACATTGATGATATCCTAGGGAAATTGTGGCGGATTCCCAGGTGTAAAACCGCAGCACTGGAGAATTCCGAGTACAAAGCGGCAAACTCTCCCCAGCATCTTTGCCCCCCTGGTTCCCGACAAGGGCGGGTTTAGCCAAGTTATCGGTAAAACCCGCCCCTACAACCTTGCACTCCTGCTGCTTTGCCAAAAGCCATTGGTCAATTGCCATCTGAATCTGTCCGGGGAGGCACAGAGGGGGAATTAAACGCCAAGGTGATTGGCTCGTCAGGATTGGGTTCATCGCTTCATCGAATCTTTGCAATCGTTGTCATACACTAGACAAAAGTTTACATTTGTATTTTGCCACTTCCCTCTCGTTTTATCTTGTTTTCCCCAAAACGTCATACGATTTAATACGAAGTAATTCTAGGAGAAATCTATGAATTATGGACATAATTACATCAAAGAATATCTAACTACCAAAGTAAATAGATAAGCGTAATACATAAAAATAATGTATGACATTTTTCCTCTATTGAAAAGGGAAAAAAGTTTTTATAAAACTATTAGAGCTTTGCCCACAAGACCCTATTCAAAGTGCTATTAATTAAATAGCCAGGAATCAGGATAAGTCGAAATAGTGAATAGGGTGTAGCAGAGCAGTCTTAGATCCATTAACTCGTCATAAATATAGTGCCGTCATGACCGTTAAAGTCCTCAACCCGAATGTTTCTTTTAGCTTGTTTACTGCGTCTAAACAAGTTCAATTTATTCAAACATTAAAACGGATTCGCTTTAGCGGTCATCTGATATTGACGAGTCCAGACAATCAAAAATGGTTGTTTTTTCTATGCCAAGGTCATCTGATGTATGCCACCGGTGGAACTCATCCGGTGAGAAGGTGGCTGAGAAATGTAGCCGCCCATAGCCCTCATTTAAAGGCAGATCGCTTAGCCATACAGCGTGATTTAGCCGGATTTAATCAAGCCGACTGTAAAACCTCTTGGCAATATTACCTGTTGAGTTTATGGGCAAAGCAACAGAAAATCACAGATGAACAGGTGACTCACCTAATTCAATCGGTAATTACGGAAGTCTTGTTTGATATTGCCCACGCCCAGCAAACCACCTACCAAATCCAACAAGATAACACCATTACAGCCCAACTTCCGGTCATTGATGTAGAAGCTGCGATCGCACAGGCTAATCAGCAATGGCAAGCTTGGCATCACGATTTGGTGGCGGACTATTCTCCTAACTTTGCACCAATTATTAAACAACCACAAGCCTTGCAAGCCCGTACTTCAGATGCAGTTTACCAACTCCTGAGCAAACTTTTAGACGGGAAACATACATTGCGGGATGTGGCGGTGCAGATGAAGCGGGATGTCTTGCAAGTGACTCGTTCTCTGTTGCCTTATATTCGCTGGGGATTGGTGGAGTTGGTTTCTATCCCTGATTTACCGAATCCGGTGAAGCAAGAGAGTTCAGAACCTCCAGCCACCACTACACAATCTATCCAGCCACTAATTGCTTGTGTAGATGACAGTCCCTTGGTTTGCCACACCATGGACAAACTACTCACCGCCAGTGGTTATCGAGCTCTAGTCATCGACGATGGCTTGCGTGCGATCGCGCTTTTAATTGCTCGTAAACCGGATTTAATCTTTCTCGATTTGGTGATGCCAAATACTAATGGCTATGAGATTTGCGCCAAATTACGCAAATTGCAAGCATTCCAAAATACACCGATTGTGATTTTGACCGGAAAAGATGGCATTGTCGATCGCGTTCGAGCCAAATTAGTCGGTGCATCAGATTTCTTGAATAAACCCATTGATGCCGGGATTGTACTCAATGTTATTAGCAAGCATCTTAAGCAGACTGTTGTTAGTCATTAGTCATTCGTCATTTGTCTTAGTGAAAACCACGGACTAACAACGAGTACTCAATCACAACCATCCATTATTGTTTTACACGAGGTAACTGTCATGGGAACTGTCCTAGTTGTTGAAGATTCTGCCACCGATATGCAAATTATCATCAGTTGTTTACAGCAAGGAGGCATCAACGTATTGACGGCTGACAGTGGTGAAGCTGCCCTGGAAAAATTAAACACCCATAAACCCGATGTCATTGTCCTAGACGTTGTACTTCCTGGTATGAGTGGATTTGAAATCTGTCGCGATTTAAAAGCTGCTGCTGATACCAGCAAAATTCCGATTGTGATTTGCTCGACCAAAAGCGGCGAGATGGATAAGTTTTGGGGCATGAAACAAGGTGCTGATGCCTATCTCGCTAAACCCCTTGATCAACAGGAATTACTGCGTACCGTCAAACAACTGACGATGAGATAGGCTTAATGTTTATTTAGTCTAGATTGGTCATTACTGGATTGAGTTTAAGTGAATCAATCCTGAGATGTACCGAAAGAAAATCCAAAATCTAATGATTAATCTAGACTAACCACATTCCATTCTTTTTTTCATGAGGTCAATACTATGGGGACTGCTTTAGTTGTTGAAGATTGCTTGACCGATTTACAAGTCATTAGTCGCTGCTTACAGGAAGAAGGAATCAAGGTGGTAACGGCTGATAGTGGTGAAGAAGCACTGAGCAAACTTAGCACCCAAAAACCTGATGTAATTGTTCTGGATGTTGTTCTACCCGGTCGGAGTGGATTTGAGGTTTGCCGAGATATTAAAGATACCGCTCAGACCAAAAGCATCCCGGTGATTATTTGCTCCACTAAAAGTGGCGAAATGGATAAATTTTGGGGCATGAAACAAGGGGCTGATGCCTACATTGCTAAACCAATTGATCAGGCAGAACTTGTACGCACAGTGAAACAGTTGATTAGAAGCTGATCAAAGATAGAACGTGGGCGCACTCATTTTGGCAAAAGTAGTGCGTTTGCGAAGCCTACACGCAGCGTAACTATCTTTCTCACCGGGAGAAGTACATGAGCAAGAGCCTCACACTACCTAAGTTGTAGAGAATGTCAATGTCCAACATCTTACTCAGCTCAAATAATTCCTTACTCACTATCCCAACCCAAGAACAATTATCGGGTTCTTCTACCCAGGAAAATGAACAGTTTTTGCGGTTTCATTTGTTACCAGATACCACCGCCTTATTACCCATTCACCAACTGACTGAAGTATTGACGATTCCCAGAGGTCAAATTGTCCCGATTTTTCAAATGCCAGCTTGGGTAATGGGGGCTTACAATTGGCGGGGTGAAGTCTTATGGATGGTTGATTTAGGTCATTTAGTTGGACTTACGCCGTGGTATCAACAAGCTGCTAGTGGTTCAGCTTATACAGCTATTGTGTTGCAAGCCACAACCAAAGAATCAACATCCACCCATGGCAATAGTGAAATGTTAGGACTGGTGGTTAACCGAGTTGAAGATATTGAATGGTGTCATATCGATTGGATTCAATCTCCTCCCTCTGCTAGTGTTACCCCGGAACTGGTGCCATTCTTGCGCGGGTACTGGTTGAAAAATAATGGTGAAATGCTAGTGATTATTGATGGAAAAGCGATTATTGCATCGATGCCAAAGCAATCTATTTAAGAGGTAACGTAACAAATAAGAAGTAGTTTTCAAGGTTTTCACTCTAACTCATCAATTACAAATCAGGGTGTTCTACCTTTGCGCTATCAATTCGTTGTTCTTTGATTCTTGAATACGACTGCCTAGCTTGTAATCGCAGTCAGAGTTTTGAGCAATTTGCCGACCCCTCCGTATTTTGTATTAAAGGTTTTGATCCATGACTAGACTTTCTCCCAAACCGAATTCCCATCACGATACCAATGGTCGTGGTTCCCACTCGCAAAATCTACCGATTGAGGCTCAAACCTATTCGAGTGACTATCCCCCATCAATGCCTTATCGGATGCCTGCGGCTTCAGATCAATCCCTGCCCAAATTGTCGTCACTTGAGGCAATGGGCAAAACGCCAGAACAGCGTTCAAACGGTCGCGGGTTGCTGTCTAGTCTGCGAAGTAAAGCGATTGGTTTAGCGCTAGCCATTGGAACGTTACCCGTGTTAGCTGTGGGTGCGACTGCCTACTTCACAGCCAGTGGCGGGATGTATGACCAAGTGGTGAGTAACGAACAAACGAACACACTTGACTTGGAAGATAAATTAGATGCGTTCATAGCAGAACGCTACAGTGACATTCAAGTCATGGCACAACTTCCGGTGTTGAATAATGCTGAAATTGCGAAGATTACACCCAAGGAAGAAAAGGAGCGTCTGCTCAATGCCTATGAGAAACTGTACGACGGTTACGACAGTATTGGTGTGTTTGACCTCCAGGGTAACGTTCTTGCCCAATCGGACTCTGGAGAAATTCTCGAAAATCACTCTGACCGAGACTATTTTCAAGAAGTATTGAGAACGGATCAGATCTACATCACGGAACCACGGCTCTCTGAAACGACTAACAAGTACGGTCTGTATGTAACCGCACCGATTAAGGATTCAGTGACAGGTAAAACCATTGGCATTATCCGCACCCGTGAGCCGATGGAACGAGTGAATAAAATTTTCGGTGTAACCCAAGACCGGCAACAAGAATTTCACCTGATTGATTCGTCAGGTAACGTGGTGGCTGCAGACGATCCTAATGATGTGGGTCAAACATTTGAGGAAAAGTTTCCCAAGACGTATAGTCAAGTTCAACAAAACCAGGAAGAAATCTTGACCATTGTTGAACAGCGAACTGGACGGGAAGACGTTATTACTTACTCTCCCACAGAAGACCTAGCTGAACGGTATAACCTGAAATGGGCGCTAATTATTGTTCGTCCCACTGAGGTGGCGTTTGCACCGCAACGGAACATGCTCTGGACTCTGGGATTAGGGACAGGTGGTGCCGCGTTAATGGTGGGTGCGATCGCGACGTTCGTGGCTAACGCCGCTACTCGACCGATTGTGGATGCAGCCGGTGCGGTGTCAAAAATTGGTCAAGGTGACTTGGATACTCGCTTACAGGTTAAAGGGGATGACGAACTGGCGACTCTGGGTGCAAACATCAACGACATGGCGGGTCAGTTAGAGGTATTTATCCAAGAACAAGAACTCGCTGCTGAACAAGCCCGCTTACTGGCAGATATTACAGGTTCTCGCACCTTGAAATCCCAGGAAATCCGCGATCTATTCCAGAAAGCGGTTGAGGAAACCCGTAAAATCCTTAAGGCTGAACGGGTGATGATCTTCCGCTTTAACCCCGATGGTAGCAGCTATGTGGCGGCTGAATCAGTGGCAATGGGTTGGCCCCGTAGCCTCAATGACAAGATTGAAGAACTTACCCTGTCTGAAGAACAACGCAAGGTGTATAAAGACGCCCGCGTTGTTGCCACCAATCATGTCTTTGAAACGGATCTTGCCCCTGAACAACAGAAGTTAATGGCACGTCTGGGTGTTAAAGCTAATTTAGAAGTGCCGATTCTCCATGAAGGTGAGCCTTATGCTTTGATCATGGCGCACCAATGTTCAGTTCCCCGTGAATGGCAAACGGCAGAAGTCAACTTCTTCAAACAGTTAGGGGGTCAAATTGGACTGGTAATCGACCGAGTAATGCTGCTGGAAACCACCGACAAACTGGCGCAAGAACAACGGGAATTGAAAGAAGGCTTGCAAAAACGCGCTTTAGAACTCCTGAAGGAAGTAGACCCGATTAGTAAAGGTGACTTAACCATTCGGGCGCGAGTAACAGCGGATGAAATTGGTACAATCGCTGACTCGTACAACGCTACTGTTGGAAACTTACGCAAGATTGTTGAACAGGTGCAAGACGCGGCAACCCAGGTGGCGACAACCACGAGCAGTAACGAAGTTGCGGTTCAATCTCTATCCCACGAAGCCTTGCGCCAAGCCGAGCAAATTTCCAACGCCCTCAGCCGCGCCCAAGAAATGGCAGAAACGGTACGCATGGTTGCTTCCCACGCTGAACAAGCAGAATTGGCGGTGCGTGAAGCGTCTCAGACAGTGGCAGAAGGTGACAACAACATGAACCGGACGGTTGAAGGGATTCTGGCTATTCGTGAAACTGTAGCAGAAACAGCGAAAAAGGTCAAACACTTGGGTGAATCGTCACAAAAGATTTCCACGGTTGTTAACCTGATTAGCACCTTTGCCGCCCAAACCAACCTGCTAGCGCTGAACGCTTCTATTGAGGCAGCCCGCGCTGGAGAAGAGGGACGAGGGTTTGCGGTGGTTGCGGACGAAGTACGTGCCTTGGCACGGCAATCAGCAGAAGCGACAGCGGAAATTGAAAAACTGGTGGCGGCAATTCAAGGGGAAACGAATGAAGTGGTTGCAGCGATGGAAGCAGGTACAGAACAGGTAGTTACGGGTACAAAATTAGTGGACGAAACTCGTGCTTCTCTGAACAAAATTGCCACGGCATCTAACCAGATTAACCAATTAGTTGAAGCTATTGCTGAAGCCACGGTTGTCCAATCCAAAGCCTCCGAAGATGTGACCCAAACGATGACGAATGTGGCTCAAATTGCTGCCCGAACCTCAGAAGAAGCGGGTTTTGTTTCGTCCTCGTTTGAACAACTCCGAAAAGTGGCACAAACTCTACAGTCTGACGTAGGTAAGTTTAAGTTGAATTAGTCATTGGTCATTTGTGGTTAGGGTTGTAGGGGTGAATATATGGGGGACTATCTGTTGTCACGGTAACATCAATGCTTCTTCCCATATATTCACCCAACCCCGAGAACCAATTGACTTTAAGTAGAAGTTGACCCCCCTCATTCCCCCCTGCGAGGGGGGAGAACAAAGAACAAAGGACGAAGGACAAATGGCACTCAACCCCGATATTCGCGATCAAGCCTATCAATTCTTTATTGAAGAAGCACCGGAACTTCTCCAGAATATTGAAGCGGGTTTGCTTAAAATTCGCCTGGATCGTAGTACGGCAAATGTTCATGGAATTATGCGATCCGCTCATTCATTAAAAGGAGGTGCGGCGAGTGTAGAATTGGAGGCGATTAAGACTATCGCTCATCGCCTAGAAAATATTTTTAAGGCACTCTATGACAAAACCGTTGAAATTGATACAGACTTAGAGAGTCAATTGCTGCAAGCTTATGACTGTTTGCGTCTACCATTGATGGAGCAGATTGCCACAAATCAGTTTGATCAAGAGCAAGCGTTAGCCATTGCTGAACCGATTTTTGAGCAGATTGAAGCAAGCTTAGGTGATGCGTTAACTCAGGCAGATAATTTTATTCCGAGTTCATCAGAATTAGGGGTGGATATGGCATTATCCATCTTTGAAGTGGATGTGGAACAAGGATTGGAATTACTGTATCAGGTGGTGGCAGATCCAGAAAACCATCCGGTGGCGGGAGAGTTACGGGCGCAAGCGGATGTATTTGCGGGTTTTGCCGAACTTTTAAATCTACCCGGATTTGGCGCGATCGCTTCCCTGGCAATTACGGCGCTAAATGCCCACCCAGACAAGGCTTTGGAGATTACTCAACTCGCCCTTGCCGATTTTGATGCGGGGAGACTTGCGGTACTCAACGGCGATCGCAGCCAAGGTGGTAAGCCATCGCCGAAGTTAATGGCGTTAGCGGGTGTGGCTGATGAGACCCCTCCTGCAGGGGAAGCTGGGGGAGCTGGGGAAGCCGGGGAAGCCGGGGAAGCCGGGGAAGCTGGGGAAGCTGGGGAAGCTGGGGGAGCTGGGGAAGCTGGGGAAGCTGGGGGAGCCGGGGAAGCTGGGGGAGCCGGGGGAGCTGGGGAAGCTGGGGGAGAAGAATTTAAATTTAGAGCTTATCCGAGCAGTATTGAGACCCCTGGGTTAGGTTTCCCAGCATCCGACGACTCGCTGTCTTTTTCGTCTTTGGATACTGATGCTGAACCGCTTTTAGCCGATTTAGAAGAGGGGGTTCCCTCGTTAGAGGATGTTTTTGGTGAGATAGAAACAGAAAGAAGGCAGGAAGAAGAAGAAGTAAGCCAGGAAGCAGAAGCAGAAAGAGAACAGGAGGAGGAATTAACAGCAGCATCGGCATCGAGTCTAAGTATACCTGCTCCAGAAACCCTGGAAGACGCGATCGCATCTATTGGGCAAGTGTTTGAAGAATTACCTGCGGTTGAGGAATTGCCTGTACCAAGGGCGAGTGATGACGCGACGCCAGCCCTTAACTCCAGTAGCCTCGTTTACTCAAAACCCGGTGCTAAGGAACTCTCTGCCACTCATCCATCTGCCCAACCCAAATCAGAGAAACAAGAACATCAATCGGTATCCCGGAAAATCCCTAAAGAAACGGCGACACCTCACCTATCCGTGCGGGTTGACTCCGAACGACTCGAACGCATGAATAACTTGGTGGGTGAGTTAGCGATTAACCGGAATGGCTTATCCCTGCAACACGAACAACTGCAACGATCGGTACGAGAGTTATTAGAGCGATTTAGCCGAGTGCAAACCATGGTGAGTCATTTGCGGGAACTCTCGGACAAGATGCTGATTTCACCTGAGAGTTATAACCCCCAGATCAACATCGCCCTGCTCAATCAACTGAGTGAATTTGTCAGTCGCACCGAAGAGTTTGATTCCCTGGAATTAGATAACTATAGTATCCTCAACTCCCGACTGCAACAGCTCATTGAAAATATGGTGCAGGTAGAAGAATCGGTGGATGATGTAGCCCTATTTGCCAAGCAATCGGATCAAACCCTGGAACAGCAACGGCAAATGCTGACCAGTTTACGAGATGAGTTGATGTGGGCGCGGATGTTGCCTTTGGGTGAGGTTCTCAACCGTTATCCCCGTGTAATCCGAGATTTGTCTACTCGGTATGAAAAATCTGTTAATTTGAAATTGAATGGGACGAATGTTCTGGTAGATAAAGCGGCATTAGAAAAACTCTATGATCCGCTAATGCATTTACTTCGCAACGCCTTTGACCATGGGATTGAATCGCCAGAGGTAAGGCGTCAGCAGGGGAAATCGGAAGTCGGGCAAATTGAAATTCGCGCCTATCACCAAGGAAGTCAAACTATTATTGAGGTCAAAGATGATGGTCAGGGATTGAATACTGAACGCATCACTCAGCAGGCGGTTGCGATGGGATTTGTTTCACCGGAACAATTGGCGACGCTGACGCCGAATCGATTATTTGAATTCCTGTTTGAACCCGGATTTTCCACGGCGGAACAAGTGAGCGAACTGTCGGGGCGAGGTGTAGGATTGGATGTGGTGCGATCGCAGATGCGTTCCTTAAAAGGGACGATTTCGGTTCATTCATCCCCTGGAGTGGGGACAACGTTTACCTTACGTCTGCCTTTAACCCTAACCATTGGGAAGTTACTCGTCTGTTTCGTCGGTTCCACCGCCTTGGCTTTACCCTCAGACAGTGTAGAAGAAATTGTCATTCCCAAAGGCAATCAGGTGAAAACCACCGGAGAACAGCGATTTTTACGCTGGCGCGGTCAAATTGTCCCCACCTATCGGTTAACGGATTTATTGGACTATGCTTGTCCCTTACCCGAAACCTGTCCTAGTCAAGCCTTAGTTTCTGTTCCATCACCGACAGATTGGGCGTTACCGATGCTGGTTTTGCGTCAAGATCACTATGTTCTCGCCCTAGAAATCGATCGTCTGGTGACAGAACAGGAATTAGTGATTAAACCCTTTGGTAGTGCGATCGCGCCGCCTAGTTTTACTTACGGTTGTACTATTTTAGGGGACGGCAGTTTAATCCCAGTGATTGACGGTGCAGTCTTAATGGATCAGCTTTTGGGTCAAAGTAGCCAGTCAATCTCGATCACATCCAACAACCGCACTCTTGTGAGTATTACGGAGTCCCGTTCTGCTCACAAGAATGAGACAAAAGCTCAAACAGCGAAAGCCCCCACCGTGTTAGTGGTGGATGATGCGGTAGCATTACGGCGGACACTAGCACTCACCTTAGAACGAGCCGGATGTCGGGTATTGCAAGCACGAGATGGGCGGGAAGCACTAGAACAATTGCGGCAAAGTTCTGCTGTTGATTTAGTCGTGTGTGATATTGAAATGCCCAACATGAACGGGTTTGAATTTCTCGGTCAACGTCGCCAAGATCCCCAGATTTCCCAAGTTCCCGTGGTTATGTTAACCTCCCGCAGTAACGATAAACATCGCTGGTTAGCACGGCATTTAGGGGCAAATGCGTACTTTACCAAACCCTATCTAGAGCAAGAATTTTTGGGTGCGATCGAACAAATTTTGACCCAGAATAAGTCACAACAGCCGCAATTGCAACCCTCTTGAGGGGGTGAGAGTTATCAGTTATCAGTTATCAGTTATCAGTGAAACGAATGACAAAGGACGAATGACAAATGACAACATTAGTTACTCAATTTCAACCCAACGATACTGATTTATCCCAATCTAGACAGGTTACTCCATCCCTAAAATTCATTGTTTTCAGCATGGGGAATCTGCACCTAGCCTTACGCATTGAGTCAGTCTATAAAGTCGTAGATCACACCCAAATCTACAGTAGTGGGCTCAATCATGTCGGCGTTGCTCATTTAGGCGATCGCGAAGTAACGGTTGTAGACTTGTATTGGCGATTTTTTAAGCAAAGCCCGATTCAGGAATCGGGCACTGGCGGGTATTTGATTGTGGTTAGAAACACGACAGGTGACTTATATGGAATTCCGGTAACTGACACACCCATTTTAATGGAAATACCCTTATCAGCCATTCGCCTACTTCCCGAATCCTATCGGCGAGCAGATACCCTAGAAGTTGCCAGTCATGTAGCCGTCATTCCCCAAGACAAAGCATCGATTACTGTATTTTTACTGGATGTGGATTTACTGATGCCAATCTTCCAAGAAATTGGCATATTAACGAGTAAAGTATGAACTCTCGTTCACTCTCGTTCGTTCACTCTCGTTCCTAGGCTCTGCCTAGGAATGCTCCTTGGGAGGCTCTGCCTCCGGTGAGTAGCGGCTGGAGCCGCTCAAGGGGCATTTCCAGGTTCCACCTGGAAACGAGTAATGGCGAGGGTTGTTTTACTTTTTAACAGACGTGACATATCGCGTCTTATTCCTGTGAATGAGCTACATTCTGTCCTTTAATGTAACCCGTGATACATCTCATTAGATTAGCGGACTTTGATCACATGGATTGTTGCTCACCATCACTTCTTTGCAGCCAAACAAATCACCAATTTTATAGATCGATCGCACGGCATCTATCCCCATACTAAAGGAAGATGAGAGTGTAGAACAAATAACCTAAAACTGGAGTCAGTAAATCAAGGAGATTGTGACTATGTTAGAACTACTGATTTTGATGGCTTACTTAGTCGGCTGTTTAGCCTTTATCGAAGCGCTATTTGATAAAGAGTTTGATGGCTCACCCTAATACCAAATTACAGGCAACCATTTGAGGCGAGTGAATCCAGAAAAAGACATTTTCCAGAAACCTTACACATTAACGCCAACATGAAAACCAACATCGGGCGTTCAGCTAAACCGCCAGGAGCCTCGCGCCGTACCGCGCTTGTCGGCGTCGAGAGGAATGGCGGGAGAATTTGTGGGGTTAAATGCCCCGAATTCTCCAAGTTCTGCTTGTTGCTCACAGATTCCTCCTCTTCTTTTTAAAGGTTTAACTTTGTTGATTGCCGCCGTTTTGTACCTGCTCTTACATTCGGGTTCTGGTTTTAAGCTGAGGCGAGTTCCTAAATTTTGGACTCCGACAACAGGATAAATACGTCCCTCAAACAGAACTAAGTCATGTTGCTTATAGAGATACCGTTTCTTCTTAGTGGAACGGCGTCCAGCACTCACCTTATGACCCCGATGCTGCCTTAAGTTTTCATCGTTGAGATTTGTATTTCTGGTTCGACGACCAGAAGATAACTCGCTACCAGAGCGGATTTCTCCGTCTCTTTTGTCACGATACTTAG